>JAGGWW010000041.1 GCA_021163365.1 Nanobdellota archaeon | reverse complement strand
TCTTTTTTAGCTTCTTAACTGCTAATTCTATCATCTTTCTTGATTTCGCACCAGCCACAACAATACGTCCTGAGGAAAAAATTAGTATCGATACTTTAGGTTCTTGTAGCTTTAAACATAAACCAGGGAATTGTTCAGGTTCCCACATAGTATTTTCTATTTCCTTAACAATTTTTTCTAATGAGATATGTCTAACAAATAAATCGCCGGATGCAACCATATTTTGGATAGTGATGTCCTTCTTTTTAGGTTTTTTAGCGACTTTTTTCTTTGTTATCCTTTTTAACACTCTTCCTTTGTAGTTTTTTCCACTTTTCATATTCTATTTTAATTCAGAACCCACGATAAAGGTTTTGGTTATGCATTTTTTTAAAATTATTACCACAATTGGTAAATTTATTAAACCAATTTGTAACTAAATTTTTTCTTAGAAAGTTTCAAAAGATTCTGAAAGCATATATATCTTAAAAGTTATAGCGAAAGAGGGGTGATTTTTTGCTATCGCAAGAAGAAAGAGACGCAATTTACAAAAAATGGGAGTCTTTGTACAAAGATATAGAACTTGCTCATTATTTTAAATTTCTTAGAGATGATTATGTTAAACGAATTAGAGAAGAATTAGAAAAAGGTAAAAATGTTGTAGTTTATGGAAGCTTTAGATCTGGTAAAACCTCTCTTGCCATATACTTATGTAAAAGATTAGAGCTCTCAGAAAAGAAGGTTGGATACTTAGACATGTTTGCCTTAGATAAAAGTGATGGCGAATGGATTGTTGAATTTGATTTAAAAAAGATTAAAGAAGAAAGCCAAAAGGAAATAGTTGTGCTTGATGAGTTATATTATTCTTTAAATGAATCTTGGAAACAAATAATCAAACCATTGTTTGAAAAAAATAAGCAGTTTGTTGCTTTTGTTCATTCTAATCTGCCTTATGAAAGTGATTTTAAATTAAATATTATAAAAAATCATTTGGAAAGGAAATCGTCTGTGATATATTTGCTTTCATATTCAGAACAACAAGAAGATATGATACTTAATGAAGTAAATGCAAATGAAAAACAAAGAAACTGGTTCAAAGAGAATTTAAGAGGACATCGCCAGCTTTACAATGAGCTCATGTATTTGTTTTTTAATAAAAAGTTAACCTTAGATGAGATAATAGAAAATTTCTCAAGTGGAATATTTAATAATCCACCATATTTTATTCAAGATGTGCTATTAAACGCTAAGCTATTGAAAAAAGCATGCAAAGATAGATTATCAAAAGAGGAAATAAAAAGATTATTTGACTTTGGATACTTATCATTAAGAGAAAATTCTTCATCAATAGAAGTGTACATACCAACACCAGTAGTAAGATTATTTTCAGAAAAAGACAATGCAATGCTATTGGGCGAATACGAAGAAAATCCACTATATGCTAATAGCCTCATGCTTGCCAATGAGAAGATTTTATATACTTTAAATACATTACACTAAAAGCTGATTTTTGGGAGTGCTGAGATAATGCATTATGATGTAATCATTGTTGGCGCTGGACCAGCTGGATTGTTTGCTGCAAAGAAATTAGTTGATAATGGTAAGAGAGTAATAGTAATAGAAAAAGGAAAGGAAATTGATTTAAGAACAGAAAAAGATGTAATGTGTGGTATAGGCGGAACAGGAACTTTTTCTGATGGGAAATTACATTTCACACCAGTTTTAAGTCATAAGAAAATATATGACTTAATTGGAAAGGAAATGTATGAAAAAATAGTTAATGAGGTTGATAAAACATTTACAGAGTTTGGTGTTGATTCAGAATATTATCCAAAGAACATGGAAAATGTGAAAAAGCTTGTTGATGAATGTAAAAGAAATGGAATTCAATTGTATGTGAGAAAAACAAGACATGTTGGTTCTGATAAATTGCCAAAGGTAATAAAGAATTTCTACAATTACTTACGAGAAAAAGGTGCAGAATTCTTAACAAATGTAGAAGTACTTGATATTATTACAGATAACAATAAAGTGATTGGTGTTAAAACAACTAATGGAGAAATTTATGGTGAAAATGTTATTTTATGTCCAGGAAGACTTGGTGCTAGATGGCTTCAAAGATTGGCAGAGAAGTATAATCTTGATTTTACTTATGAAAAGATTGAAGTTGGGGTTAGAGTAGAATTCCCAGAAGGGATAATGAGAAGATTTTCAGAAGAAATGTATGAGACTATTTTTTCATTTAGAACACCAACATTTGATGATACTGTAAGAACATTTTGTCCTTGTCCGAACGGAAGGGTTGCAATTGAAGAATATAAATACAATGACCACACGTTAGTGTGTGTTAATGGGCACTCAACATCAAAACACGATTCTCCAAATTCAAACTTTGCACTTGTAACAGAAATAGAGTTAACAGAACCTCTTGAAAATACAATTATTTATGGAAAAACAATTGGTTTGCTTGCAAATACAATTGGTGGCGGAAAACCAATTATTCAAAGATATGCTGACTTAAAAAGAGGCAGAAGAAGCACATGGGAAAGGATAAATAGAAGTTATGTTACTCCAACATTAAGAGATGTTACACCTGGGGACATTTCAATGGCGCTTCCATATAGGGTAGTTAAAAATATAATTGAGGGTATAGAGATTCTTTCCAAAGTTTTACCAGGATTAAACTCTGGTGATACGCTTCTTTATGCTCCAGAAATAAAACTTAGGTCTTCAAGAATTAAAACAAATAAAAACTTAGAAACGAAAATAAAAGGCTTATATGTAGCAGGAGATGGAGCAGGAATATCTGGTAACATAGTTGGAGCAGCTGTAACAGGCATAGTTGCTGCTCAAGGGATTTTAACTAAAAACTAACTTTGTGGTGGTAACCAAAAGACATATAAATTTAACACTTCTTAATAGTAACATGGTAATCCCAACAACTGAATTTGATTTTGAAAGATATAATTCAACTGCCAACTTGGTTGTTGCAATCTTAAGCGAAGGGAAAAAGAAAAAAGAAGAACTTGTTGATTTAGTAAAAGGAACAATTGATGTAACTAAAGGAGAGATAGAACTTGTAATGTTGTATCTTAAGGAAGAAGGTTTAATTAACTACAATGGAAAAGTAGAACTAACATCGCAAGGGTATTTTGAAGTTGGAGGAGAATACAATTTAAATATTAACCATTGAAAACAAAGAATTAATTTTTTGAAAGTTTTGCTTTATATCTACTACCTTTTCTGTGTTTTTTGATTCTTTAGATGTGCTTTCTGAATTAAACAAATATCCTCCAGTGATTCTGGTGTTTTGTTCCTTTTGAACCACTTTTAACACATGTTCTTCTGAGTCAAATCCTTCAGGATAAATCCATAAAGTTCTAAATGTAAAGTCACCAGTGTCCTTTGCTTTAATCTTTAATGTTAAAACAACATCTCCAAATGGATTAGAAACAGCCCAATGATTCATTAAATAATTTTCACCTTGAAATTCTTTCTGAGTATAATCAAAACTAACATCAGATTTTTTAGCACCACTAACATACCAATTAGAAATTGCCCAGTCATTTGGGATAAACTCTGCAACATCAAATTTGTCATAACCATCTGGATTTATTTTTACAACAATGTCAAATTCAGAGCCTTTCTCAACTTCTTTTGGCATTGATATATCTACAGATAGCTTAGCAAAACACATAGAAAAAGCCAAAGCAATTAAAACAAGTGTTAATATGTAGCGCCTCATTGCTAAACCCCTTTGCTCCTCACCTGCATAACCTTATAGTAGTTACACATTTATAAATTTTTCTAAATAAGGAAAAATGCAAGGAATCCAATATATAAAAGAATTAAGATAATTCCTGTGCCTTTTGATAGATTCTCTCTTAATCTAGTTGCCAATGCAAAGGATAATGTAATTATGTTTAATATGATTAAAGGAGCTAATCCATAATTGCCAGTTATGTCATAAGGGAATGGGCAGTAAAGTGCTGTAACAGCTGGAACAACTGTTAGCATGACAACAAGATTGCCAATAAGGCTATCAAATGTTAAAGTTGGTGTTTTAAACACGTTTTTAATTAAATCAAGTAATGGCAAAGATAAGAGTAAACCAAGAATTGTTAAGCCAAAGATTGAAACATCAATTAAATATCTTGTACTTATCATGGCTGTTGTAGCAACAATAACAAAACATATTATTGCTATTGTAAGAATTCCAAATGGAAGCAACAAAAGTTTTGTTTTTTGGGGTTTAAGAAAAACAAATTCTTTTGATTTGCCAGTTCTGTAAAATATGTAAATGCAGTAAAAGAAAAACAACAAAAGCATGAAAATAGCGTCAAATCTGTCTATAAAATTATCTAAAGAAACAATTAAAAACAATAAAGCAGACGCCCACATAAATGTGGCATTTCTATATCTTTCATAAGCTACAGATATTTTATTCTTAAGTAAAAAAAGCCCCATTATTAGTGAAATTGTTGCAATTGATGTCCCTATTATAGTCATGACTCCAAAAGTTGGAAAACCATAAAGGTTAGAAAAGGACATGATTAAAAAAGTTGGAAGAGATATAATAAAAGATAAAATGATTGTGCTTGCAAGGTATTCTGGAACCCCAAAACTTCTTGTAATGCTAGAAACAGACTTTGAAATAAAATCAATAGAGGACACAACAGCAGCTATGCTTAAAGCAAACAAGATTACTTCGACTACCATTAAAATCATTAAATAGCAAAACTTATTAAAACTTTACTCATTAGATTAATCAATGCATCTATCAGATATTATAAGATTTTATGCAAATCCTAAGGTAAGAGAGCAATTACTTTCTCTTGCAAGAAGTAGAGAGGTAGTTGCAAGATATAATGATAAAGTTGGCTCTAGGCCAGATTCTTTGATTTATGATAATGATATAACTCAAATGGTAAAAAATGGCGCAACATCATTCCATGCTTCAATGGAGAGGTGGAAAAATCCACTTCTTTTAAGCCAAGATATGAAAAGAAAAGAAATGGATGAATTAAGAATTGGCTGGGATTTAATAATAGATATAGATTGTCCTTACTTAGAATATTCAAAAATATGCGCTGATTTAATATCACAAGCAATTGAATTTCATGGGATAAAGAACTATTCTATTAAATTCAGTGGTGGTTCTGGGTTTCACATAGGAGTCCCATTTGAGTCTTTTCCAAAAGAAGTAAATAACAAAGAAACAAGGCTTCTTTTTCCTGATGCACCAAGAACAATTGCAGATTACCTTCAAAATATGATAAAAGAAAAGCTTGCAGAAGATATATTAGAGTTTGAGAGTATTAAAATGATTTCAAAAAGAACAGGTAAAAAATTCAAAGAGCTTGTTAAAGATGGAGAATTTGACCCATACACAGTTATAAACATAGATACTGTTGCTATTTCATCACGCCACTTATTTAGGATGCCATATACTTTTAATGAGAAAAAATGGCTTATTTCTGTGCCAATTGAAAGAAAAGAGATTTTTAAATTTAAGGAAAGAGATGCAGAGTACAGAAATGTTGAGGTAAATCTTGGTTTCTTGGATAAATTTAAAAAAGATGAAGCAAAGCAACTTTTCTTGCAAGCTTTTGATTGGGCTGCTGAAAAAGAAGTTGAAAAAGAAATAAGAGAACTTTCAGAAAAGTATGATTTACCAAAAACAATGATTTCAAAAGAGTTTTTCCCACCATGCATTAAAAACATTCTAAAGGGTTTAGAAGATGGAAGAAAGCGCTCTTTATTCATATTAATAAACTTTCTTAAAAGCCTTGGATGGAATTATAATGATATTGAAAAAGAAATAAAGGAATGGAATAAAAGGAATAAAGAGCCTCTGCGGGAAAGTTATATAAATTCTCAGCTTAATTGGCATAAAAGAGTCAAAAGATATTTGCCTCCAGCATGCAACAACAAAGGATATTATCTTGACATTGGTGTTTGTAATCCTGATGACATTTGCAAAACAATAAAAAATCCTGTTGTTTATCCATTTAAGAAGATGAAAAGGGTGAAAAAGCGTTGACAGAAATAATTTCATACGAAGAATTAAGAAAACTTCAAAATTTAGAAAGGGATAACAAGTCATTACAAGAATTGTCTGAAGATTTTTTTCAAAAAGTTAAAAGTTATATAAAAGAAAAAGAAAAAATAATTGAAGAAAATAAAGATAAAGACAATGTTTTTGCAAAGCAGCTTTTTGAAAAGAATACCCAAGAGCTAAAGAATATTAAAAAGATATTGGAGGATATTTGCAGTAGAAGAAGGCGCAAGGTGGTTCTTCAAGCTTTAACAAATATTTATGCAAAAGTGCATAACACTGAAAACATGCTTCCTGAAGAAGAAGAGCTTTACAACAAGGTAATTGAACTTTTTAAAGAGTATACAGAGGCATTCATGAAAAAATTTGAGGAAAACCAAATTGAAAAAGAAGAAGAACCAAAAGAAAATAATGAAAAAATTGTTGTGCTTGAGGATATTCCGGAATTTTTATGGAAAGATGGAAAATCCTATGGTCCATTTGAAAAAAATCAAATTGTTCAATTACCAAATGAATTAAAAGAATATTTCATATCTCAAGGTAAGGCAAAGCTGTTAGAGTAAAGTATTTAAATAAATCAGTTCGTTAGTGATATTATGAAGATGCCAAAAGAGGTAAACAGGTATTGCCCGAAGTGCAAGAAGAAAACAAAGCACAAGGTTATACAAGTTAAATCTGGAAAAAAACGTGGAAAGCTTACTATAGGTGCAAGAAGATACGAAGCAAAGATAAAGGGTTATGGTGGTTTCCCAAGGCCAAAGCCTGAAAATTCCAAGAAATGGGGTGTAAAGCTAACAAAAAAAGTAGACTTAAGATACAAATGCTCTGAATGTGGTAAAATGCATATAAGAAAGCAAGGATTTAGAATTAAAAAACTTGAATTGGTTGGTGCAAGATGATGGACATTCCAATCCCAACACCAAGAAGTAAGTTCATAAAAGTATTATGCAAAAAATGTAAGAATGAGCAAATTGTTTTTGGTAAGGCATCAACTGTTGTAAAATGCTTAGTTTGTGGAAATGTTCTTGCAACACCAACTGGTGGAAAAGCAAAACTAAAAGCCCGTGTTCTTGAAGTGCTTGA
>JAGGWW010000028.1 GCA_021163365.1 Nanobdellota archaeon | reverse complement strand
TCATAAGTATCTTTTCCGTTTGAGATTATCCCCTTATCCCTATCAATTTTCCAGCCTTCTATCAAATCTTCTAACTCTCCTGTTTCTTCTTCAAGTAAAGCGTTAATATTCAACATACCACCTTTTTATCTACTTAAAAGTAGTATTTTCTTATAAATGTTTCTTCAAACCCTTTTGCAAGCAAAAGCCTTTACGGAAAACCCTTTTCTAAAGAAAAGCGTTGACGGAAAAGGGAGGTATCGGAACCGTAGGTTCTGATATGAGAACCCGCTAGAGGTTCCTATGGTTGCAGGAGTGAATGAGAACCCGCTGGTGGTTCTCATGCTGAAACTAATTTCAGCAAATGATTGGAATGTTCATTATTAATTTAAAAAATACTTAATAAAAATATGAGTAAAATGTACTATGTTTATGTGTTAAAATGCGAAGGGGATAGATATTACATTGGGCATACTTCAAATCTTAAAAGGAGAATTCAAGAACATATGGATGGAACTGGAGCAAGATTTACATCAATGTATAAACCAGAAAAATTAGTGTACTTAGAGAAATGCGAAAGCAGAAAAGAAGCAAAAGAAAAGGAAAACATAATCACACTTGAAGTGCTCTTATTAGTTGGTGATGTTGAGAAAGTAGCTGGAGGGGACTACCCGCAGGCACATAAACCAAAAGAAGTCAAAATCCAAATGATAAAAAATGCTCTTGCATTAAAAAGAGGAGAGCTTCTTATTTAAGTCTTCCATAAGTTTTTTCCAAACAACTTGCTTACCACCAGAATAATAATCAACTTTTGCTGCTAAAGAAATCTTTGAAGCAAGAAGTCGTGCAAGTTTGCCTCTTTTGCTTTGCTTAACTTTTAGCATTAAATTATGGCTTAAAATCACACCATGTTTTGGTGGTTTTGTGCCTTTTCTTAAATGCCTAAACAATGCCTTTTCAGCACCAAGTATTTGAATAGTTGAAGATGGCATTTCAGCAAGTTTCTTTAATCCACCAGCAAGAAAGATAAGCCTTGCTGTAAGAATTGGTCCAGCTATCTTAGATGTGTTTGGTGCTATTTCATTAACAATTGATTCTATGTAGTTGTTGAGCTTTTCTTTATAAGAAATAAGAGTTTTTAGTTCATCACAACTTATTTTTAATATCTTTAAATCTTCTTCGTCCAAATCAAAACCCATGCTTTTACCACTTCTTTTCTCACCAAGCACTTTTACAAACTCTTCAATTGATTTTACTTCTTTTACTTTTTCTGGCCAATACAAGCCGTACCATTCCCTTAATCTTTCATAAAACAAGTTAATAACCTTACTTACATCATCAAACATATTAATTGCATGAACAAGAAGCTTGTCTTTTGAGAAACCAAATTTTAACTTTATCTTTGTAAAATCAATCATAAACTTTTGGAAATCAAAATCTATGCCAAGTTGTTTTGCAAGTTTTTCTGCTTCTTGATAACCAAGTTCAACAATCTCCCTCTTTGCTTTTATTCTTAAATTTGAATTAAATTGTTTGATGAGATTCTCTCTATTGAAATAATTTTCAGCATACTTCTCTTGCGGCCAAATCTCTTTTTTAATTAGCTTTCCTTTGTGAAATGCAAAAATGCCAAAGGGCGCTACTTTTATTGTTATTTTCTTCATGCATATGCAAAATCCATTTTGGTTTAAATACTTATAGAAAACTTTTAAAATGGTGAAAGTAAATCTTTATTGATTAAAATGGTAGAGATTGAGATAATTCAAAAAGAGAAAAACAAACTTAAGTTTAAGGTAAAAGGTGAGAACCATACAATATTAAACTTGTTAAGAAAAGAATTATTTAACGATGAATCAGTAGAATTTGCTGGTTACATGATAGAGCATCCTTTAACAGGTGTTGCAATATTCTCCATTTCAACAAAAAACAAAACTGCAAGAAAAGCACTTACAGATGCTATTTCAAGACTTCAAAAAAAGATTTCTAACTTTGAGTCTGAAGTAAAGAAAATATGAGGGCAAAAGAAATAAAATCAGAGATAAGGATTATAGGGATAGACGACTCTCCATTTAAAAAAGGAAAAAAACAAAAAGTTTTAGTAATTGGTGCAGTTTTTAGAGGTGGAAAATGGCTTGAAGGCGTTCTTTCTACAAAAGTAACACTTGACGGCTTAGATGCAACAAACAAAATTGCAAACATGATAAACAAATCAAAACATAAAGGACAGCTTCAGATTATAATGATAAATGGAATTGCTGTTGCTGGATTTAATGTCATAGACATAAAAAAGCTGTACGAAAAAACAGGACTGCCAGTTATTGTCTTAATGAGGAAAAAACCAAAAATGAATGAGATTAAAAAAGCTCTTAAACATTTTAAAGACAAACAAAAAAGATTGAATATAATAGAAAAGGCTGGAGATATTTATCCATGCGGAAAGGTATATTTCCAATGTTATGGTATAAAAAACAAGTTAGCAGAAAAAGTTATAAAGATTAGTTCAACTCATTCTTTAATACCAGAGCCAATAAGAGTTGCGCACATGATTGGTTCTGGAGTAATCTTAGGAGAATCAAAAGGGAGAGTATGAAAGAGTACGAAAAGATACATGACCCAAATAAAAAGCCATTGAAAGATTTATTTAAAAAAATTTGGCACTTTATTTGGGAAGAAGAAAGTATTGCAAGCTATGTTGTTTTTATTATTCTCGCATTCGTTTTTCTTAGATTTGTTCTATTTCCTGGGTTTTTGTTAGTAACTGGTTATTCTGATATAGCTGCTGTTGTTTCAAGCTCAATGGAGCACGATGCTTTAACAAACCACACTTTTTACACATGGTTAAAATACAATGGATTTAATATGAGTGAAGTTGAAAAATGGCCTTATTTAGATGGGTTAAATGTTGGAGATGTTGTTGTTGTTAAAAAGGTATCACCAGAAGAAATAAAGGTTGGAGACATTGTATTATTTTATAATAAAAAAGGGCAAATAATTCATCGTGTTGTTTTCATTGAAAAAAAAGGTGATAATTATTACTACACTACTAAAGGTGATGCAAATCCAAGTATTTTGGATATAGAGAAAGACATCCCTTATGAAAAAATAAAAGGCAAGCTTGTTAGAAGAATACCATATATTGGCTGGCCAAAGGTTTTATTTTCATATCTAATTCCAATATGATAAAAGTTTTAAACTAAAAGATTATCTTTCTATCTTATGTTTTGCCCAAAATGTGGCTCATTGCTAATATCTAAAAATGGAAAATTAGTTTGCCCAGAGCATGGACCTGTTGAGAAAGAAGTAACATTCAAAGAAAAATCTAAGACTAAAAAAGATGTTGGTGTAATGAGAGAAAAACCAGAAGTTCATCCAAAGACAAAAGCCCAATGTCCAAAATGTGGAAATAATGAAGCATATTACTGGGTTGTGCAAACAAGGGCAGCTGATGAGCCACCAACAAGGTTTTACAAATGCACAAAATGCGGGCATGTATGGAGGGAATACAGTTGAATCAAACAAAAAAAAGAAATGTTGCAATAGAAAAAAGGATTTCTCAGATAACTAAAGATGATATTAGAGTAAAAATGATTGGCACAGTTATTGAGAAAGACCCAGTAACAAATTCAATTGTTATTGATGATGGGGAAAGCACTATTAGGGTGTTATTGGACAAAGAAGTGTTTGATGAAATCGAAACTGGAAAGCTTATTAGAGTAATTGGCATAGTTGTTCCAGCACTAGAGGGAGAAAGCTTTGAATTAAAGGGCGAAATAATTCAGGACTTTTCAAAGCTAAATCCTGAGCTGTATGCAAAGTATTTAAAAGTAAAAGATATTTTAAATAAAGGGTGAAAAAAAATGAAGGCATCAGTTGTTTTGATTGGAATAATCTTATTGGCAATTGGTGGATTAATTGCTGCTTCAAACTTAGGCATGGCTCCGATAAGCTTGCCTATTGGAGATGAAATAGCTGGTATCAAAACATTGTATGTTGGGGCTGGCTTAGCAATTATTGGATTGCTTTTAACAATTCAAGGATTTAGAATGATGGTTTAAGTGATGAGTTATGTTTAAAGCAACAATACAAGATGTTTCTTTTTTAAAGGATATTTTTGATTCTGTTTCTTCTTTGATTACAGAAGCAACATTTAGATTATCAAATGAAGGCATAGAATTAACAGCAATGGATGCTGCGTCTGTTGCAATGGTCATACTAAAGATTTTGCCAAGCGCATTTATTGAATATGAGTGCGATAAAGAAGAGCAAATGACAATAAACATTGGAAACTTTGTAAATGTTTTAAAAAGAGCAAAAGCAAATGACAAGATAACCCTTGAGCTTGGAGAAAGTAAGCTTAAGATAAAAATGATTGGAGATTTTAAAAGAAACTTTTCGATTCCTTTAATTGATATAACTCAAACACAAAATAAAGCACCAGAGCTATCATTTAAGTGTAAGGTTGAGCTTGTTTCTAATGCATTAAAGGATGGAATAAAAGATGCCTCAATGGTTTCTGATTGTGTTATTTTTGAAGCAAAGCCAGATTCTTTTATAATAAAATCATTTGGCGACTTGTCAGAAACAGCATTAGAATTAACAAAGGATTCTCCAAGCCTTATATCTATTGAATGTAATGAGGAAATAAAAGCAAAGTATTCAATTGATTATTTAGAAAAAATGATGAAAGCGCTAAAATCAAATGAAAAAGTAACACTAAAATTCTCATCAGATTATCCAGTAAGAATTGATTATGCAAGTGTTGATAGATTCCAACTAAGCTATATCCTTGCTCCAAGGGTAGATACCGAATAAGAGCAATTGGCTATGAAAATCATTTGGTTTAACATATTTAATGCATTACTGGTTTGCAGGTAATCGTCGCATCTTCACAAACAAAAAGTCTTTAAAGAATTATAAAATCAAACAACTAATTAACTGACTTTATCTTCTTTAGAAGTTTTATTAATTCCTTTCTAGCGCGAATTATGTCTTCTTCTCTTTTTGCGCCAACGCACACAATCCTCCCAGTATTAAATAAAAGAAAATTTAAATTGCTATTTGGAATTTTATATACCAAACCCGGAAACTCTTCTGGATTATATTCTGTACCTTCAACCTTAGCTGCAATCTTTTCTAAATTTAAAGTAAATCCAACATTGCCAGAAGCAACAATGTTATTGATTTTTATCTTTGTTTTTTTAGTTGTTTTGATGCCAACCTTTCTTAGAATCTTTTTTAGCTTCTTAACTGCTAATTCTATCATCTTTCTTGATTTCGCACCAGCCACAACAATACGTCCTGAGGAAAAAATTAGTATCGATACTTTAGGTTCTTGTAGCTTTAAACATAAACCAGG
>JAGGWW010000015.1 GCA_021163365.1 Nanobdellota archaeon | reverse complement strand
GTTCTTGTTACCCCAAGTATTTATGATTATAATAACACACAGTTGTCTTGGACTATTACACCATCAAGTTTTAGAATAGGAGAAATATCTCCTGGAGCAACAAGATATGCATATTTTGTTTTGTCTGTTCCAAGTGATGCTTTGATTGATGAGTATTATATTAAGGCAACTGTTAGTGGTGGGTACGATGAGGTAGCTATAAAACCTTTTAATATTATTAGATTTGGAATGGTTGAAATGGAGGTTGATGCTAAAAGATGAAAAAAGGGGTGTTATCAACAATTCTTGTAATACAACTTATTTTGTTAGTTTTATTAACTTTCTCTAAGTTGCAAGCTGAAAGAGAATCCTTTTCAATAGAATATCAATATCAAAGGCTTTCTTCTTATAGGATTGCAGCAGCTTTTGAGGATATTTCTTATGATGTTTATTATCTAAAGAAAATGAATTCAACAAGCCAGACAATTGAAGATTATATTTCTTTTGTTAACAACACATTTAAAGAAAAATTCCTTTTAGATATTGAATTAAATTCAAGTTACTTAGTAATAAAAGATAGAAATCTCGAATTGCAAAAGGAGGGTAAGATTTGAAAGCTCAAAGCGCATTAGAATTTATGACTGTTGTTGCATTAGGATTAATTTTAATTTCAATAGCTTCTTTTTTTGGTGTTGATTATATCACTTCTTATTTTACAGATATTAATTCAATAAATGCGAGGCAAACAATTGATAGCCTTGTTTCAGCAATTAACTTGGTTTATGCCCAAGGAGTTGGTGCGCAAACAAAGGTTTTTGTAACATTGCCAAATGGCATACAAAGAAGTAATTCTTATATTTCTGGGAACCAGATTAATATAAGATTTAGCGATGGAGTTGAAAGAGATGTTTTTAGAACAACAAATTTAAGGGTTTTAGGAACCCTTCCTTTAAATCCTGGAAGAACACCAATGATTGTAAAAATGGAAAGTATAGGGGCTGTTATTGGTATAGCAGAGCACGATGTTTGTTTTATCTATGCTTTAACTTATTCTGATTCAAGTTACAATAACATTGAAGACAATTTTTCAGTTGGAAGCACTGTTTATTATTTAATTTATCTTGAGGATGTTAATGGAAATTCTGTTGATTCTAATTTAAATATAAAGATATACAATCCACAAAGAGAGGTTTTTATTGATTTTAATACTTCAACAACAAATGGTTATTACAATGGTAGTTTTGTTCCAAATGCTGCTGGAGACTGGCTTATTTCTGCATTGAATATAGATACAAATGTTGTTGGAACTGCTTTAATCAATGTTACTTAAGTTTCTTCTTCCCAATTTGGTGGATTTCCTGGTGTTGTTATTAAAGAATTCATTGCTGCTTGTCCTTTTATTTGCATTTCTCTGTTTTGTGCTTTTTGTTCTTGGAAATTTACAAATTCAAATATTATTACAGAGAAAGCAGTTATTATAATTAAAAGGATAACAATTGCTAAGAATAAATCCATCGATATTGCTTGAGCTTTCATTCTATTATCACCTTCTTTTGAGAGCAAAATGTTGGATACTCTACATCCTTTACTTCTATTATGTATTCTCCTTTTTTATCAGGGATCCATATATATGAAAATTCATTGTTTTGTGTTTCTATTTCTTTTGGAAAGCCGTTTAATATATTGTTATTCTCATCTTTTATGGTTAAGGAGATGTTTGAAAAATAATATTTGCCAGTGATGTTTATTTCATCACCAAGATTGTACTTGTTTTTTAAGTCTAAGTAAGAAATAAATATCGTTTGGTTTATGTTGTTTATAGATATTTTGCATGGTTTGAATAGTGCTTTTGTTATGTTTTGCGTTGTTATTGTACATGAACTTATCCCTTTGTCCCAGTCAATTGTTATTCTTGAATCGTTGTTCACCAAGATAGTGTATTCGTTGTTTTCTATGTAATATGGCAATGTAATATTTATTGCAAAGTTGTTTCCACCAATTACAGCAGAATCAATCCCTGTTGAAATGATATAACATGCTTGTCTTCCACCTTCTGTTTCAATTATGTTGTGTTGTGTATATGAACTGAATACACCTATTGTTACAGCGTAAATGAAGAGCAAGATTGTAACTCCTGTAATGAATTCTATGCTTATTTGTGATTTCATTTTAATATTTCAAGAATCTTTTTGTTTAAATATTAACCGAAAGGTTTATAAATGTTGGTGTTGTCTACCAACATAGCTTTGTGGGTGTTACACACCAACGGTGAGATTGTGGAAGACTTGTTTAAGATGCTTGAAAAGAAGCACAGAGAAGACATCTTATTTATAGAGAGACAGATAAGAATGTTTGAAGCATTAACAAAGAAAAGAGTAGAGATGATTAAAGCAATTATGGAGAAGCATCCAGCATCAATAAGGGAGCTAGCAAACATTCTTGACAGAGATGTTAAGAATGTGTTTGATGACTTAAGACTTTTAAATAAGATGAATATAATTGATTTAACTCGTGAAGGAAGGTGTGTTAAACCTGTTGTAAAGAAAAAGATTGTAATAATAAAATTTGGGTGATTAAAATGGAAAAAGAAAAATTTGTTAAGTTAAAGGTTGCTGAAGCTGTTCAAGATGATGTTGGCAAAGGTATTGTTAGAATTGATAGTTCTGTTATGAAATCTATTGGCATTTCTCCTGGTGATGTTGTTGAAATAATAGGTGGGAAAACAACTGTTGCAATTGCTGACAGAGCATATCCAGCAGACTTAGGTTTGAATATTGTTAGAATGGATGGATTAACAAGGTGGAATGCAAAAGCAGGAATAGGAGAGATTGTTAAGATTAAGAAAGCAGATTACAAACCAGCAAAGTCAATAACTATTGCACCAGCGCAAAAGGGGATTATGATTCAAATTCATCCAGACACAGCTAAAAGAGCTCTTTTAGGAAGAGCTGTTTTAAAAGGAGATATTTTAACTCTTGGTGGTACAAGAAGGAGAAGAAGAGCTTTTTCTGGGAGTCCTTTTGAAGAGATTTTTAGGATGATGGAAGAAGACTTTGGCATGGGTTTTGGTTTTGGTGATATTAAATTTGTTGTTGTAAACACAAATCCAAAAGGTCCTGTTTTAATAACAGACGAAACTATTGTTAATGTTTCACCAGAAGCAGTTGAAATGGTTGAAAAGAAAGTACCAGAAGTTTCTTATGAAGACATTGGTGGATTAGGGGAAGCTGTTTCTAAGATAAGAGAAATGGTGGAAATACCTCTTAAACACCCAGAGATTTTTGAAAGACTAGGAATAGAACCTCCAAAAGGTGTTTTGTTATATGGCCCTCCTGGTACAGGGAAAACTCTTTTAGCAAGAGCTGTTGCAAACGAAGCTGATGCATACTTTATATCAATTGCTGGCCCAGAGATTATGAGTAAGTGGGTTGGAGAAGCTGAAAAAAGATTAAGAAAAATATTTGAAGATGCAGAGAAGAATGCACCAACAATTATATTTATTGATGAAATTGATGCAATTGCTCCAAAAAGAGAGGAAGCTGTTGGTGAAGTTGAAAGAAGGGTTGTTGCCCAACTTTTAGCTTTAATGGATGGTTTAAAAACAAGAGGTAAGGTTGTAGTTATTGCAGCAACAAACAGGCCAAATAGCATTGACCCAGCTTTAAGAAGACCAGGAAGATTTGATAGAGAAATAGAAATAGGTATTCCGGATACAAAAGGAAGATTAGAGATTTTAAAGATTCACACAAGAAACATGCCTCTTGCAAAAGATGTTAATCTTAAGAAAATCGCAGAGATAACACATGGTTTTGTTGGAGCTGATTTAGCAGCTCTTTGCAAAGAAGCAGCTATGAATGTTTTAAGAAGGATTTTACCAGAGTATAAGGTTGTAGAAGGAGAACCAATTCCAAGAGAGCTTTTAGAGAAATTAATTGTTACTGCAGAAGATTTTAAAGAAGCGTTAAAGCTTGTACGCCCCTCTACTTTAAGAGAGGTTTTAATTGAAACACCAAAGATTGGTTGGAAGGATGTTGGTGGTTTGGAAGATGTTAAAGAAAAATTAAAAGAATCTGTTGAGTGGCCCTTAAGAAATCCAAAAGCATTTTCAAGGCTTGGCATAAAAGCACCAAAAGGCATTTTATTAACTGGGCCTCCTGGTTGCGGTAAGACTCTTTTAGCAAAAGCAGTAGCACATGAAAGTGAAGCTAATTTTATTTCTGTTAAAGGGCCAGAGATTTTTAGTAAGTGGGTTGGAGAATCGGAAAAAGCAATTAGAGAGATTTTCAGAAAAGCAAGGCAAGCAGCTCCATGTATTGTGTTTTTTGATGAGATTGATTCTCTTGCTCCAAGAAGAGGTTTGGATGTTGGAAGCAAGGTTACAGAACAGGTTGTAGCACAGCTTTTAACAGAAATGGACGGACTTGAAGATTTAACAGATGTTGTCATTATAGCAGCAACAAACAGACCTGATATTATTGACCCAGCACTTTTAAGGCCAGGTAGATTTGATAGGATAATTCTTGTCCCACCGCCAGACAAGGAAGCAAGGAAAAAGATATTTGAAGTTCACACAAGAAACATGCCTCTTGCAAAAGATGTTAAAATTGATGAATTAGCAGAAAAAACAGAAGGATATTCTGGAGCAGATATTGAAGCTGTTTGCAGAGAAGCAGGGCTTGAGGCTTTAAGAGAAGATATGAATGCAAAAGAAGTTAAATTAAAGCATTTCACTGCTGCATTAGAGAAAGTTAAACCAAGTCTTACAAAGAAAGACATGGAAGTTTATGAAAATTTCATGGAACAATTTAAATCAGCAAGAGTTGATATACCTAAAGCAACATACTTTGGATAAATCATTTAAATCTTTAATTTCTTTTATTTTTTATGAAACATCCAGCTGTAAAAACTTTTGAGATGCTTATTTTTAATATTAATACAAGGATTGTTTTATCTTTGATTTTAGGTATTATTACAACTTTTGCATCAAAAACAAAGACTATTTGCGTTGATAATACGTGCTATAGACATTTTATAACAACAATTTTCAATTTAAAGATAATTTCAAGCCCTTACTTAGTTTCTTACTTGATTAGGGAGTTTATTATTACTACACTTTTTTTCTTTTTATTATGGTTAGCAGTTTTATCTTTTTCAGCCTGGCTACATTCAATGAAGGTATTTCCAGATCTTTTTATCCCAACCTTCATTGTATTTATTTTGATTTTCTTTATTGGTGTAACTTCTGAATCATTTAAGCCATTTCTTTTAAAAACAGGGGCTGTTGAGTGTGTTAGTGATGATGATTGCATTTTAACTGGTTTTTGCGGAGAGGTTTGTGCAAGCAAATATCACCCAGTATACACATCTTTTAGTGAAAATTGTACTCCATTAAAGTATTGTAGTTGTGTTAATCACAAATGTGTTGGCTCTAGATGATCATGAATGAAGAAAAGCTTTATGCTTTAATTTTATCAAAGGAACTTACATGGGAAGGTTTAATTAGAGATATTGTTAACAGCGAAGGGATGGATCCATGGGACATAGACATATCACTCCTTGTGCAAAAATATCTTGAGGCTTTAAGAAAGATAAAACAAATGGACTTAAAGATTTCTGGAAAGTTTCTTCTTGCTGCTGCAATTTTGTTAAAGATGAAAGCAGATTATTTGTTAAGGAAAAAGGAAGAAACTTTTCAAGAAGAGAAAAAAGAGGAAGTGCAGATTAAAGACAATTATGAATTACAACCAAATGTTCCTTTGCCAAAGAAGAGAAAGGTAACAATAGAAGAACTTATTTCCTCTTTAAGAAGTGCACTTGTTGTTAAGGAAAGAAGAACTATAAGACATAAGCAAAGAGAGGTTAAGATGAAGGTGAAGATTAAAAAGATTGATTTGGGTGAGAAGATAGCCACTCTTTATATGAGGATAGTTAGTTTTTTCAAAAAATTTAAAACAAATGAAATAACTTTTTCAACTTTAACACCAAGCAGGCAAAGAGAAGACATTATATGGACATTTGTTCCTTTAATTCATCTTGCAAATAAAGGAAAGATAAAGTTAAGACAAGATGAACAATTTGGTGAGATTTATGTTAGACAGTAAAGAAAAGAAGAAAGCAGCAATTGAAGCGCTTTTATTCGCAACACATGGTTTGACTGTTGATGAAATATCTAAGAGAACTGGTTTTCCAAAGAAAGAGGTTTTATGTTTATTAGAAGAGCTTGAGATGGAATACTTAGATGAGTCAAAAGGGATTTCTATTGTTAAGGATGGGGATATTTGGAAAATGTCTGTTAAACCAGAACATACACCCAATGTTAAGGATTTGCTTCCACCAGAGATGCCAAAAGCTTTAATTAAGACCTTAGCTGTTATTGCTGCAAATAAACCCATTAAGCAATCTGTTGTTGTTAAAATAAGGGGCAACAAAGCATATGACCACATACGGAAGCTTGAGAAAATGGGTTTTATAACAAGAGAGAAGTATGGTAATACACAAATTATTGATTTAACTCAAAAGTTTTTTGACTATTTTCAAGTTGTTGAATCAGAATTGAGGGATGTTTTTAAAGCAGAAAACTTAAAAGCTTAGAAAATTTTATAATGGTTAGCCAAATAGATGAGTTGGAGGTAAGATTATGTTGAAGCTAAAAGAGATTTCAAAAACATATGGATTGAAGGTTTACACAGACCAAGGAGAATATTTTGGGGATGTTGACGAAGTTATTGTGCAAGACAACAAAGTATTTGGCTGGAAAATAAAAGCAACAAGAGGCAGTTATTTAAGTAAAACAATAGCAGGAGCAAAGGGTGTTATTGTTCCGCATCAATTAGTTAAGGCGGTTGGAGATGTTTTAATTATTTCAAAAGCAGCAATTCCAAGTGAAGCAGAAACAGAAGAAGCAGAGTAAATTTTCTTTTTTTCTGTTTTAAGGTGATATTATTAAGGATGTACTTAATTTTAAAACAACTGAAGAAATAAAGGTTCCAGAGAAACTTGTAGACCAAGTTATAGGACAGGATAATGCTGTTGAGATTATAAAAAAAGCAGCAAAGCAAAGGAGACATGTTTTGCTAATAGGAGAGCCAGGGACTGGTAAGAGTTTAATTGGACAGGCTCTTGCAGAGCTTCTTCCAAAGGAAAAGTTAGTTGATGTCCTTTGTCTTCCAAATCCAAAGAATGAGAATAATCCCAAGATTAAAACTGTGCCAGCAGGTATGGGAAAGAAGATTGTTGAGCAAAGCAAGTTAAAAGCTTTAGCAAGCGTTTCTTCAACAAACAATTGGCTTTTTATTTTAATTATCTTTTTAGTTATTTTTACTGCATCAACTGTTCTTGATTGGATTATCGGAAAGGAAACAAGCGATATTCTTAAAGCAGCTGATAGGATTTCTGGCACAATGTTTTTGATAACTATGTTTATTGGAGCATTTATTTTTTATTCTCTTTATAAGTTTCAAATGCAAAGAAGGAAGATAGTAGGACCAAAGTTATTAATTGATAATTCTGAATTAACTCATGCGCCATTTGTTGATGCCACTGGTTTACATGAAGGCGCACTTCTTGGAGATGTGCTCCATGACCCTTTCCAATGTATTCCTGGAGACGAATTGGTTCATTTGCCAAATGGGGCGCCGGTAAAGATAAAGGAGATAATAGACCCGTTGTTTGAAAATCGCAATAAAAAAGAAGGAGAGCTTGTTCTTAAGAAACCAATCGAGGTTCTTGGTGGAAGTGATAATGATTATGGATATACTACAACTTCTGCAAATAAGGTTTTTAGAAGATTTTTTGATGGGAATTTAATAGAGATTAAAACAAGAAGAGGGATTACTATAAGAGTTACTCCAAATCATCCATTGGCAATTTTGAATGAATTTGGGAACATTGTATATGTAAGAGCTGATAAGATTTCAAAGGGCATGTTTACAATTCTTCCAAAGAAGTATCCCATAACTGCTAATAAGGTTGAGAATAAAGATTTTATAAGATTAATTGCAGACATTCTTGCAGATGGACATATATCAAAAAGAAGTGTCTCTTTTAAACTAAGGAAAAAGTACAAGATTGACTTGATTATTGAAGATATTAAGAAGAATAATTTGAAACCAAAGATCAATAGATATGGCAAAGATGTTGTTATATCTATTAATTCTTCTGCTTTTGTAAAGAAACTTATTTCAATTGGGCTTTATAAAGGTGGGAAGAGGATACCGCCAATGTTGTTTGATCAACCAAAAGAATTGATTCTTGAATTTTTAATTAGGTATATATCTCTTGATGGTTATGTTGGCTCTCAAGGGCAATTTGAATTGATATCAAAAGAACTTATCCCATATTTTATACCACTTCTTTTGAAAGTTGGTGTTATTGCTAATCTTAGATGTAGAAAAGACCCAGGATTTGGAAAAGGTAAATTACAACAAAGGATAATTTTCTCAAATCATGATTTTGCAAAGAGATATTATGTTTTAACTAAGAATCCAACACATAGAAAGAACCTTCAGATGTATCTTTCTAAAGTGAAAGGAACCCCACATTCTTCATATCATGACTTGATACCAATTTCATTTAACTTGCTTGAAAAAATTAGAAATAGGGCTGGGTTAAGCAAAAGCAAGGTACACAAAGAGTATTTTGCGTTGAGAAATGGGCTTTCCTCATCAAAGAGTTTAACAAGGTATATGCTTAGTAAAGTTGTTGATTCTTTTAAGGCATACACGAATTGTCCAGATTTGTTTAAGATTGAAAGAATTAGTCATGGTACCTATTCTTATGATGAGATTTTAAGTATTAAGAGAGTTAAGTATAAAGGATATGTTTATAATTTCACTACAGACACAGGAAATTATGTTGTAAACAATGTTTTAACCCACAATACAGGTGGATTGGGTACTCCAGCGCATGAAAGGGTTGTTGCAGGAGCAATTCATAAGGCAAATGGTGGTGTTTTGTTCATAGATGAAATAGCAACTTTAAAACCAGAAATGCAGGTTGCAATTTTAACTGCAATGCAAGAAAAGAAAATGCCTATAACAGGAAGGAGCGAGAGAAGTGCTGGTGCAATGGTAAAAACAGAGCCTGTTCCAACAGATTTTGTTCTTGTTGCTGCAGGTAATTTAGAAACAATTAAACATATGCATCCAGCTTTAAGAAGCAGGATAAGGGGAAGTGGTTATGAGGTTTATATGAATGATAAGATAAAAGATACACCAGAAAATGTAAAGAAATTTGCAAGGTTTGTTGCACAAGAAGTTAAGAAAGATGGAAAGATACCACACTTTACAAAAAAAGCTGTTTTAGAAGTAATTAAAGAAGCAAGAAGAAGAGCTGGAAGAAAGGGTTACTTAAGCTTAAGATTAAGAGACCTTGGTGGATTGATAAGGGTTGCTGGGGATATAGCAAAAGAGGAAGGAAGTAAATATGTTACTGAGAAACATGTTATTAAAGCAAAGAAGAAAGCTGGAACTCTTGAGCAACAGATTGCGGAAAGGTACACTGCTGAGAAAAAAGAGTATCAAATAATAAAAGTTAAGGGTGCTGAAATTGGGCGTGTTAATGGCTTAGCTGTTATTGGTGGCGAATATGGCTCTGGAATTCTTCTTCCAATTGAAGCAGCTGTTGTTCCTGCAATGGAGAAAGGAAAAGGGAAGATTCTTGCAACTGGGAAACTTGGTGAGATTGCAAAGGAGGCAATTACAAATGTAAGTGCTATTTTTAAGAAATATTCTGGAAAGTCTTTAAGTGGTTTTGATATTCACATTCAATTTTTACAAACATATGAAGGGATAGAAGGTGATTCAGCATCAATTTCTGTAGCAACTGCTGTTATTTCTGCTTTAGAGAAGATACCAGTTAAACAAGATGTTGCAATGACAGGTTCTCTTTCAATTCGCGGAGAGGTTCTCCCAATAGGTGGTGTTAATTCTAAAATAGAAGCTGCAAAAGAAGCAGGGATTAAAACAGTTATTATACCAAAGTCAAATGAAAAGGATGTTCTTGTTGATTTAAAAGGTATAAAGTTAATTGCAGTTGAAAACATAGCTGAGGTTTTAGAACACGCACTTAAATGGCCAAAGGGAAAGAAAAAAGTTCTTAATAAGATTAAAAAAGCAATTTCAAGATAATTTTTTAAACTTCTAAGTATTTTTTCAATTATGCATTTAATTAAAAAATATGAAAATAAAGGCGCTGAATTTGTTGATTTAAGAGTTACAGAATTAAACTTCGAATCTATATCAACTGATGATGGAAAAATTTCTTCAATACAAAGTTCTTTTTCAAAGGAATTTTCTGTTAGAGTTTTTATTAATGGTTCTTGGGGTTTTTCTTATTGTCATAAAGAAAAGGATTTAAAAAGATGTTTTGAGAAAGCGTTTAAGCTTGCTAAGACTGGTTCAAAATACAAAAGAGATGTTTTTAATCTTTCTAATATTCCAAGAGATAAAGGGAAGTTTTCTTCAAAAGGTTCTCCAATGGATGTTGAGTTAGAGGATAAACTTAAGGTTGTTTTTGATGTGTATAAGGAATTTAATTTAAAAGAAATTGTGAATAAAATGGTTGAGGTGTCTTTTACACAAAAGAAACAAGAATACTTTAACTCAAATGGTTCAAATCTTTTTGAGCAAAGGAATTATTTTAATTTTTTAATTTCAATTACTGGTAAGAAAGGAGATAAAATAAGAAGAGCATATGAAAGAATTGGAAAATGCGCACCATATCGTGTTTTTTTAAAAACAAAATTTTCTGATATTGTTTCATCTCTTCAAGAAAGGTTAAAGCTTTTATTTGTAGCAAAGAAAGCACCAGTAGGTAAATTACCTTTGGTTATTGATAATACTTTAGCTCAGGTTTTCTTCCATGAGGCTGTTGGACATGCATGCGAAGCAGATAGTATTATTGAAAAGAGTTCTGTTTTTGTTGGGAAACTTGGAGAAAAAGTTGCACCAGGCTTTTTAACACTGCGAGACACTCCAAAGGTTAAACATGAGCATGGCTTTTATAGATATGATGATGAAGGTGTTAAGGGAAAGGGAACTGTTTTAATTAAAAATGGTGTGCTTGTTAATTATTTGCATTCTTTGGAAACAGCAAGCAAGCTTAATATGAAGCCAACTGGAAATGGAAGAGCAGAAAATGGTTCAGCCTTTCCAATCCCAAGGATGAGCAATACTGTTTTAGACAATGGGGATTATAAAGTTGAAGAGTTGTTTGAAGGGATTAAAAAAGGAATTTACGCTAAAAATTCATCTGGCGGTGTTGTTGAACCTACAACTGGTAACTTTCTTTTTAACACAAGAGAAGCTTATTTAATTGAAAATGGTGAGGTAACAAAACCTTTGTTAGATGTCTCATTTGGCGGGAATATTTTACCCACTTTAATGAAAATAGAAAAAATAGCAAATGACCAAAAACCATCTTTTGGTGGTTGGAGGTGTGGAAAGCAAGGGCAAATGGTGCCTGTTGGTGGTGCTTCCCCACATGTTATGATTTCAGAGGCGATTGTAGGTGGAAGTAGATAAAATACTTAAATTTGGGCAAAGGTTTGGAGATGTAACTATTTGTTTAACTAAATCTAATCAAACAACTGTTTCATTTACAAATAAAGATGTTGGGAATGCAATAAATGGAGATAGTGTTTTTTTAGAGATTAGGATTTCTAAAGGCAAAAGGTTTGGTTATTCAACAACAAATGATTTAACAAAATGGAAGGATGTTGTTTTAAAAGCAGCCAAGATTATGAAGCTTTCAAAGGATTTAGACTTAGATATTCCTCTTGTTCAGAATAAAAAGGTAAAACCAGTAGAAGGATTATATTATAAAAAAGTGGAGAAGCTTTCAGTAGAAGATTTGTTTTCTTTTGCTAAGGCTTTGGTTTCTGCACCAGAAAAGTTAAATGTTCCAAAAGCAGAGGTTTCAAAAGAATGCGAAGAAACTCTATTTGCAAATTCAAATGGTGTTTTTTTAAAAGAGAAACAAACCACATTTTCCTCTTTTGTTGAAGTTAGCGATGGTAATATAAATGCTGTTGATTATCACACAACAAATGGTTTGCACGATGTTGATAAGGTTCTAAAATCTGCAGTGAATCTTTGTTTGGAGAAGAGGAATCCAAAAAAGATTTCAAATTTTAAAGGAGATGTTGTTTTTGATTATTTTGCAATAAAAGACTTGCTTGAGACTGTTTTAATACCTGCTGTATCTGCTGACGAGGTTCAAGCAAAGAGAAGCAAACTATTTGGAATGCTTGGGAAAAAGGTTTTTTCAGAGAATTTAACAATCTATGACAACGGCAGATTAAAGAATGGACTCTTTAGTTCTTCTTTTGACGGTGAAGGTGTACCAACTAGGAAAACAATTATTGTAGAAAACGGTGTTCTTAAAAGTTTTATTTATGATTTGTTTTCTGCTGCAAAAGATGGCGTTGAAAGCACTGGCAATTCAAATGGTATTAATAGGCTTCCGAACATAACACCAACAAATTTTGTTGTTAAAAAAGGAGATTTTTCAAAGGACGAGCTTATTTCTTGTATTAAAAAAGGAATATACGCAAGAGAAATTTTTGGAGATCATTTAATAAATAGAACAACTGGTGACTGCTCTGTTGGTGTTGAAGATGTTTTTTACATTGAGAACGGCGAGATTAAATACCCAATTAAGCAAGCAATGGTTAATTTTAATTTGTTTGATGCTCTTAAATATGTTAGTAAAATAGGAAAAGTAATAAGACAGGAATCAAATGTTTCTGCACCGCCGATGGTTTTTGAAGGAGTTCAGGTGATTGGATGAATCTTCAAGAGCTTTGCAGAAGAATAACAATTCAACATTTTAGGATTTGCGCTGGTCTTTCTTACAATTCAAATAAACTTAAGTTTTATGAAAAGCAATTGGCACAGCTTTCAAAGAAAAAGATTAAGAAAGTGAAGGATGAACATTTTAAATTGTGGTTGATTGGGAAGATTGCAAATTATGCAGAACACGACTTGTACATGGAACAAATAAAAGAAAGAGCAAAACTTTTTTTTGATGATGTCACTTATGCAAATTGGAGGTCTTGGCTTTCAAAATCAAACTCAAACGATAGGAAAAAGGTTTTTGATTATTTTATGAAAAAGAGCAATAAGATAAAGAATATTGTTAAAAAAAGATTTAGCAGGATAAGTGGTGTTTACAAACGTTATGGGTATTCTGTTCTTGACGCTTACCTATTAAAAGAGAATTTGCAATATAAAAGATTGGTTAAGAAGATTTCAAAGATTGGAGAGAAGAATAAAAGCATGTTTGATAGGATTTGGAAGTTTCTTAATGTTGAAAAAGAATATTGGAACGAGTATTACTACCTGCGTTCAATTGTTTTTAAGAATGTTGTTTTTACTAAAGAACCTTTATGCGAGATAAAAAAATTGTTTAAAGGTTTAGGATTTGATTTTTCAAGAATAAAGGTTGATGACAAAGATAGAAAAGAAAAGTTTTGTTATGCATATTGTTTCTGGCCAAATCCGCCAAAAGATGTTAGGGTTTTGTATAAGCCAGTTGAAGGTTATAATCTTTTTTTAACAGTTTTTCACGAATTTGGGCATGCCGCACACGCAATTTCTATGAATGAAAAACTTCCTTTTTGGAAAAGATTTGGTGTTCAAAGTGGTGTTGCAGAAACGTTTTCTTTACTTTTTGAATCAATAGGTAAGGAAAAAAATTATTTGAAATCAATTGGCGTGCATGATAAGATGCTTGTTAAACTAGCTAAGCTAAGTGATTCTATCTTTCTTGCATTTTATTCTGCAAATTCTCTTGTGAAGCTTATGTTTTGGAACAATGAGATTTCTTTTGATGAACTTGGTAAAACTTATTCAAAGCTTTTAGAAGAGTACACTGGGTTAAGTATGCCAGAAGATTATTGGATTTATCATCATATTCTATCAGAATATTCCATATACGCCCCAAGTTATATTGTGGCATATATTAGGATGAATAAGCTTTCGTCAATTTTAAGAAACCGATATGGAAGTAGATGGTGGAGTTCTAAGTATGCAGGAAGGTATCTAAAACAGATTATGTCTCTTGGTTATGACGCTATAAAAACATTTAAAAATATGATTTAAATGAAAGTTAATGAAGCGGGGTAGAGCAGTCTGGAGTGCTCGCCGGGCTCATAACAAGCCTTTCTTTTAAGAAAGTTTTGGAAAAAGAATGTGGGAGACCCGGAGGTCGGAGGTTCAAATCCTCCCCCCGCTATCTTATTTTCTTTTCAAAGAATTCATCCCATGTTAATGGCTTTCCAAGTTTTGACGATAGAGTCATTTTTTTCTTAATTAATTTCTCATATGTCTTTTTTGAGATTGTTATTGTTGTTTTCATACTTTATTTAAATTACTTACTTTATTTAAAGTTTGCCTTTTTTACAACTTTTTTCCTTAAGTTTGAAAAGAAAAATATTTTTAAACTAATAAGTGTTATAAATAAATGCGAAAAACGACACTTCAACTTCATTTTGTTGAAGAGTCGGAGGGATGAAGATGGCTGCTAAGAAAAAGAAGAAGACAACCAAGAAGAAAACAACAAAGAAGAAAAAGAAAACCACAAAGAAAAAGACAACAAAAAGAAAAACAAAAAGGAAGAAGAGGTAAATCTTCTTCCGTTTCTTTTCTTTTCTTTTAAATTTTTAACAACTTAACAAGTTCGCCCATGTTTTCTTGAATATACTTTCTTAATTTTATGCTTGGTTCTTTTTCAATTAATATAACAATTGGTATTTTATTTTTTTGCTCCTCAACAAATATTTTTGAAATGTCGTTTTCATTCAAGTTTCTTTTGTTCTTAGCGATTATAACTACTTTTTGTTTTCCAATTGGTGTTTCCACGTATGCAAGTATTCTTACGCTTCCTTTTGTTGTTTTCTTATCTATTATCTCAGCAAAGGTTTTTACTTTTTCTAAAACTTTATTTTCAAATTCTTTAATAGAGATTTTCTTTGTTTTTCTTTTTACTTCTTTTTTGATGGGTATTTCAGCTTGCGATTTTGTTTCTTGAATTTGTTTTTCTGGCTCTTTTTTAAACAATTTTCTTTCTATTATTTCTTTAAACTCGTTGTCTCCAACAGAATAGTGTTTCCAGCAGAATACTTCCATATCATCTTTCTTTATTTGCAGATATGATACAAAGTCCTTTAAATCATTTAAAAGAAATCTTTCTTGTGGGTACAAATCTTCTTTAAATGCAACTTTTAATTCTTTTAGTCTTTCAAGTGTTTTCTTCTCTAATTCATTTAATTCTTTAAACAATATTTCTCTAACTTTATTTTCTTGCCCTTTAACATAGTATAAAGGTGAAGAGCCAACTTTTCTAAAGGATAGTTTAACAAGGTTTTTATTCACAAGTGTTGAGAGTATTGCAGAAGCAAGATATGTTTCTATTCCAAGAATTTTTGCAACTTCTATCGGAAGTATGGGTCCTTTATATGTCACAATTTGATAAACTTTTTCTTCCATTGGGTTAAGCATTTCTTATCCCTCTTTTTCTTTTATATTCTGCTATTATCTCCTCAAGGATTTTTGCATTTTTCTTTATTCTCGTAAGTTCATCCTCACTAACATAAAGTATATTGTTTCTTTTATTTATTGCTATGTTTTCACTTTTTACTATAAAGAACTCACTTAACTCGTCAAACTTTTTCCCTTCATCAAACACTATTGCTTTAATTCTTAATTTTCTAAGCTTGCTTATTGCTTTTTTACTTGGTTTTGTTAGTTTATTTACGTACAGGATATTGTCGCTGTCTTCTTCATGAAGTTTTTCTATTTCTTCTTTGCTTAAGTCTTTTAGTCTTGTTATTAGTATGTTTCCTTCTTTTACAATCTTAAGTTTTTCAATGTAAGTTTTAATTTTATCTGTTAGTTTTTGTTTTTCTATTTTCTCTTTTAACAGAAGTTCTTTTAGTACGTTTATGTTGTGCTCTTTTTTCTTTAATGATTCAAGTATTTCTTCTGGAGGTTTTGTTTTAGTTATTCTTGCTTTTTCTTTAAGTTTTTTGTTCTCTTCCTTCAGCTTAATAATTTCTTCTGTTAATTTTATTATTTTTAGTTTTAATTCTGCTTCTTTTGATTTCTTTTTAACTCTTTTCTTCTCTTGTTTTGTTATCTCTTCTTGCTTTTCTTTTAATGCATCTTTTATGCTTTTTGCTTCGCCCAATATTATCTTTCTTATTACAGTTTCCCTTTTTTCTTCTTTCCCAAGTTGTTTTAGATGAATATCAACTTTTCTAAATAATGTTTTAAATTTTCTATAAGCAAATATTGCTGCTGCACATGCATCTGTTTCATGAGAATTTAGTTTTAAATTTGGAAATGTTTCGTAAACAATCTTTTGTTTTTCACCAACTTTTAAATCTCTATCAGGAGAAACAAGACGTGCTTTTGTTGTTGATGTTAATTTTTTAACTAATGCTGGAGGATTTTTAACATCTGTTGCTATGACAATGGGTCTTCCTTTTTGTCTAATTGTTTCTATTATTTTATTGATTCCCATTTTTTTAGAACTTTTTATTATGACAGGTTTTCCATTTAAGTTTAATGCGCATATTCCTGTAGTTATACCAGGATCTATTCCAACTATAAGGTTCATTCTTTCCACTCTTTTTCAATTAATTCTTTTATTCTTTTTGCTTTTTTCTTTCCTATTTTTTCTATTTTCATTAACTCTTTTGTATCAGAATTTATGAAATTTTTAATTGTCTTAAAATGTTTCAATATTCTTCTTGCTGTTTCTCTTCCAATTCCAGGAAACCCAGATATTATGTATTCTTGAATGTAATTGTCTTCTAACGGCTTTTTGCCACCTCTTATATTTACACTTACTTTTTTATCTAATTGTTCTCTTGCTGCTATCATGTAAAGAAATAATGCAGTTTCTTCTTCAGATGTTGTTTGAATTATGGGTATTCTAAAATCTATTGCAAGCGAAGCAATAGCCCCCCTTATCGCATTTGGGTGCATCATTTTTTCTGTATATATGTCTGAACTCCCTTCAACTATTATTACAGGTTTCTCATAGTTTGCTGTTAAATTTGACACTTGTTCAAATAGCCTTCCATCTATTATTGATTGTAAGAAGTCCTTGACAGTTTTTCTTTCAACACAAACTCTCTCCGATAAAACAAAATCTCCAACTTCTAATCTTTTGCTTTCTATTTTTGCTCCAAGCTCAAATAGTTTTTTTACAACAATTGTTCTCATTTCTCTTGTGTCAACTATTACTTTTACTTTATCCAAATTCTTCCAGCCTCCTTTGTTTTCCTTTTAACTCATCAATAAGTTTTGTTATTTTTCTTTCTTTGTGAAAGGATACCCAATAGTATTTTTCATCTATTGTCCCTTTTGTTATTAATACATATATTTTTCCAATGTTTGTTCTCCCAACTCTCCCTTCTCTTTGTATTTTTCTTAGTCCAGATGGCACAGGTTCAAAGAATATTCCAACGTTTGCTTCACTTACATGTATGCCTTCTTCTGCAACTGAGGAGCTTACTAATACGTTATACACACCTTCTTTAAATTTTTTCAATGTTTCAACTTGTTTTGCTTGACTCATCCCTTCTTTTTGCCCAATGAATTTTGCTGCCTTTACTCCATCGATTTTTAGATGTTCTAAAATTCTATCTATTGTGTTTCTATATTGTGTGAAGATGATTATTTTTTCACCTTTGTGTTTTTCAACTAATTCAACTACTTTTTTGAACTTTGGATGCTCTATGTTTTTTGATTCAAGTTCAAACACTAATCTCATAGCTTCTCTAAAATCTGTGTCATTAACTAATTGTTTTGCAGCCTTTACTCTTAAGGCTTGTTTTTTAAGTTTTTCAAGGAATTTTGCTAACGGTTTTATTCCTTGTGTTTGTAAGAGTTCTAAGCAATGAAGTAGTTTAATACACGATGCTATTGTTGATATGTTTTCTAATGTTTTATAGTCTTTTTCTACTTCTGAGCTAAGTTTTCCTTGAAGTATTAGGAGCTCTTTTTTCCTTATTTTGTTTATGTCTTTTGTTTGTATTACTCCATTTTGTTTTAATAAGCTTAATTTTTTTCTTAAAACTTTTTCAAATATGTCTTTTATTTCTCTTATTTGCTCTGGAAGTTCGATCTTAATTTTTTCAATTTTTTTTCTTTTTATGTAACCTCTCACATCCCTATCTTTTTCTGTTCTTGATTCAATTTTCTCTATAAAAAGATTTTTACAAATTTCGTGTAATTTTTCTGGCGATGCTGTTAATCCAATTATCCTCCCATTTGTCTTTGCATATTGTTTTGCAATGAATACATAATCGTAATTTCCAACAGCTCTATGCGCTTCATCAAATATAACAAGCGAGAATTTGCTTAAGTTAACACCCCTTATTATGTCGTTTGAAACTGTTTGCGGAGTTGCAAATATTATGTCTGCTTCTTCCCACATTTCTTTTCTTTTTTCAGGTTTAATTGCACCTGTTAATATTTCCATTTTTTTATCTGTTTGTAAATTTTCTTCAAAGAAATTTTTGTGTTGCTCACAAAGTGGTTTTGTTGGGGCAAGGAATAAGATTTTTGAGTTTGGATATTTTTTTAACATGTATGCGCTAATGAGCAGTGCTATTATCGTTTTTCCTAATCCTGTTGGAAGAACTATAAGTGTATTTTGTTTTATTGAGTTTGCAAATATTTTTTCCTGATATAATCTTGGTTTTATTTTTATCATCATTAGTAAAGGATTATTTTATGGTTAATTATTTTTCCATTTTTATAATAAAATGTAGCCACAAAGAAATTGTCTTCTTCTAATAAAGGTATGAAGTATTTATCATCTTCCCAAAGGTTTAGGTTAAGTAGTTTGTTTGTTGGTACCCATTCCAATGTTCCTTCATTACATTTTCTTTTAATGTTTCCATTAAAATCTTTTGATGTAAAAACATAAACTCGCCACCATTCACCGTCTTTAAATTTTGGAAAATTTAGTATTCCTCTTAACTTCGCATTTTTTATTTTTAATCCCGTTTCTTCATACACTTCTCTTTTTAAAGCTTCTATGATTGATTCTCCATTTTCTATTTTCCCACCGATGCCATTTGATTTTCCTTTTCCAATTTTATCTTTTGTTATGTGTATCATTAATGTTTTTCCATCTTTTTGTAAATAACAAAGAGTGAAATGTTTTGATGCGGGAGGCAGGATTCGAACCTGCGTAGGCACTAAGCCAGTAGGTCTTGAGCCTACCCCGTTTGACCATTCCGTCTCCCTTCCCTTGTTTAAGGCGGAAGGGTGTCTCCGGCACTCCCGCATAAAATAAAGAATTAAATGTTTGTTTAATAAACTTTGCTAAAGCCCTTGTTTTATTTCTTCAAGTTGTCTTTTTAATCTTTCAAATTCAGCTCTTAAATCTTCAAATGATTCTAATTCACCACTTATTTCGACTGCTCTCTCTTTTGGTTTAATCTCCTTTTTCAATTTCTCGCTAACTTTTGGGAGCATTGGGATAAGTGTGTTAAGTTTTTTTTCAATCTCTTTTACTTTTTCAGCGATTTCTTTTCTCTTTTGTTTTTTTGCATCACTTAGTTTTTTTATTTCAAGCATTAACTGCGTGTATTTTGCAAAGTTTTTTGCAAGGCTCCTTAAATTTATTTTAACAAGGTTTGCATTTTCAATTCTTACAAATGAATCTTCTCCCATTTTCATCAAATATTTAAGTTTTTTTTCATTTTTAAATCTTTAAATGGGCCTGCCCGGACTCGAACCGGGGACCTCCTGCGCTCTCAGATAATCTTGTGAGGCAGGCGTCATAGCCGCTAGACCACAGGCCCAATAAAAAAGAAGTAAAAATTATTCTTCTGGAGATGTAAATGTTTCTTCTAAGTAGCTGAGTAGTTTCTCTATTTTCAATAACACTTCTGCTGCTTCTTTTATCTTCCCTCTTTCCTGTTCACTTATGTTATTTAATTCATCTAAATCGTTTTTTGTTTGAGCTATTTGTTGGCTTAGTTCTTTAATTGTGTTCATTACTTCTTTGTATTTGCTTATCTTTATGTAAATATGCGGAACTTCTCTAACTTTTGGAGGCTCGCCAAATTCTGATTTTGGCAATTCTATTGGTTTTGGTGCTGGTTTTGGCAATGGGATTGGTTCTGGTCTTTCAAATGGCGGTAAGCTTGTTGGAACACTTGGTGGAACTTTTGGTTGTGGCAATTGTGGTATTTGTGGTGGTCTAAGTTCTTCTGGTGATCTAAATCCTTGTTCAAAACTTGGTTTAAGTTCTGGTTCTATTTCTGGTTTTTCTTCTAATACCTCAGCTTTTTCTTCAGCAGGAAACTCTAATTCCTTCTTCTTGAATAGTTTGAATGCCATGCTTTCACCTTACAAAAGAAATACGTTTTATTTAATAAAGGTTTTTAATTGAAATTTTTGGACATCATGAATTGATTTTTGTCATACCCTGTTGAGCTAATGGAAACATATTTATACTTTGCATTAGTTGTAGTTTCAATTGTTGGTTTGTATTTTGTTATAAAGGGGGCAAGATGATGTTTTTTAAAGCAAAGCAAAGGATTGTTGTTAGGATGTTCTTTGAGCTTATGGGATGGCCAAAGGATGCTTTGAATAAAACTCTTAAGAATATTATCCACACTCATTTAGCAAAGAGGATTAAGATTCTTAAAGAAGAATATTCAGAGCCTGAAAAAGTTGAAGGCACACAAAAGATGTTTATATCTCATGTTGAGATAGAAGCTGAAATTCCAGATATTAAGGATTTGTTTGTTATTACTCTTTCTTTTGCACCTTCTGTTGTTGAGATATTAGAACCACCAGAGCTTATTATAACAGCGCACGATCTTCAAGATGTTTTAGCAGATATTAGTTCTAAGGTTCAAGAATTAGATAAGCAAGTTAAGGTGCTTGCAGCACATGTAAAAAAACTCAAAGAAAATGCCTCTAAATCGCAAAAGGAGCAAGAAAAACCCGCAAATGAGAATAGCAGTAAAATTGTCATCGAGTAGTTACGAACCAACTTTTTTGTTAGAGAAAGCCTTAAAAACCCATCTAATCATGTTTATTCTGTGAAAACCTCGTTTAGGGATAGCGCTATCTTAAGCAGAAATTCGAGGTTTCGAAACCCGAATAAAAAAACCTCAAGGAGGTAGGTGAAAAAAATGGAAATAAAAAAGGCAATAAAAAGAATTGCTGCCTTGGCTGGTGGAGCCATAATGGCTGGTGCCACCTTAGCAGGAGCATTTGCAGCATTGGAGAACTTGCCACACCCATTCGTTACAGAAGACGGTGTATTTGATGCATATGTGGTAGTTGGTACAGCAACATGGAACACAGAAATGGTTCCAAACCCAGCAGGATTGGCACAAGACGTTGCAGTAGCAATTGATGTGGCAACAGCATTTGGACAAAAGGCAACAACAGCAGCTGAAACAGGCGGAGCAGAGACAGTTACTGGTGGAGTGCAAATTAAAG
>JAGGWW010000011.1 GCA_021163365.1 Nanobdellota archaeon | reverse complement strand
TAACTTTCCCAAGGATTGATGTTTATGCAACAATATTAGCAATGAAGGAAAAAGGAATTGTTCCAGAAAATAGTGGTGCGCCTTTTCACACAACAACACACAACATGTATACAAATTCAAGTTCAAATCCAAAGAAGTGTCAGAATATGGAAGATGGTGATTATTGTATAATAACATGGGTTGTTAATGCAACAGGAGATATTAACAACACTTGGGAGTTCTACGTTATTGCTGAAAGCACACTTGGAAATCAAACAATTAAAACAAACTCTCAAAAGATAAACATAACAATAACAAGTGAAAATAAAGCACCTGTTTTAAATGTAATATCGCCAACAAACAACCAGATTGTTGGAGCTGATAACTTAACTATTAATGTTAGTGCAACATGCGAAACTTCACTCATATCAAGTGTATCTTATGTTTTAAAAAATTCAAGTGGTGTTATAAGAAGTGGCAGCTTAACAAAGCAAGGAATAAGTGATTACTGGGTTGGTTTGTTAAATCCGCTTGGTTTAAAATCTGGAACATACACATTAAACATAACAGCAGAAAATTCTTTAGGGAAAAAATCTTACAGCATAAAAACATTGGTGGTTGACAGCACATATCCAAATATAACAATTCATACAACATATCCACAAAACACAAACACACCATGGCTTAATCTAACAGTAACAGATGATGTTAATGTTAGTGGTGTTTGGTATATCCTTAATTCTGGCAACGATGTGTTTTTATTTAGTGGTTCAAAACAATCTGTTTCTAATAACACAAAAATTTCATTAGATTACCCAGGTATCAACACTTTCATAATATTCGCAAATGATACAAGTAACAACACAGCGCGCAAGCAAAAAATGTTTTATGAAATATTTAACTTTAATTTAACAAATTGGACAAAATACCATATTAACAGATTAAGTGATGTTAATTCTATTTCAACAATCCCATCTGGAGACTCTGTTTCAAATAACCAATTGTTTAATATAACAATAAATACAACACACTTTAACATAACATTATACAATGTTAATGGAACAGTTACTTTCTGGGGATTTGATTTTAACTTAAGAGAAAATGATTCATCTCTTTACAATGCAACAAGAGATTATGGCTCAGATGTGTATCTTTCAGTTTATTTAGATGAATGGTTTATCCCAGATTACTTAATTGATGAAACATATAATGGAACAACCACTAAAGAATATACAAATCTAAGTGTAGATGATTATGCCATAATAACATTTTCACCAAATTCTTCTAAATTTACACAAATGTTTGATTGTGGAAGAGGATTACCAGCTTCATTAGAATCATGCTCAGTTATTCCAAAATGCACAAATGGTTACAATGGAACATCATGTTATGAAGACTTAACAAACTCAACAAAAGTTTACATACCAAGATTTTCAACTCTTGTAGTAACAAATGACACAACACCACCACGAATAACAATTAATTCACCAACAGGAACATATACTGATGGTGATGTAATTTATTCTTTAATGGCAAACATCTCAGCAAGCCCAGATACAAAAGAGTGTAATTATTCTTTGGATTCTTCAGCATTTAATAAGATGTTTAGGCTTGTAAACAGTAGCGTATTCACATCAATAATTGGCCCAATTAAAAATGGGAATCACAATATTGAATTTAAATGTATGGATGTAAATGGAAACACAAATTCAACAACTCATCAATTCACAATATCAGATAACACAGCGCCATCAATTTCAAACATTGTAGAAAGAAGGATATCAACATCATCTGCAACAATTGAATGGTATACAAATGAACCAGCAGATAGCACAGTTTACTATGGAAAAAGCTGCAATGATTTAGATGATTCTACTTCAAATAGCACATATGTTAAAGAGCATTCTATTAAATTAACTGGATTATCAGATGACACAACATATTATTATAAGATAAAATCTTGTGATTATCAGGGAATTTGCAAAACAACAACTTGCGATTCTACAACAAAGTTTAAAACAGATGAGCTTGAGATAACAAATGAACCTGGAGAAAGTGCCGGAGGGCAAGAACAATCATTAAATATAACTAAAACAACAATCTTTTGGCAAGAACTTCTTCCAGGCCAAGAGATTTCATTTAAAGTTAATTCAAATTCAATTGCTGTTGAGGAAATATTGTTTGAAGTTTCAAATACAACACAAGGCTGTCAAATGAGTGTTGAATCCTACTCTGATGTTCCTCCTGGACTTCCACAGGCGCCAGACAATGTTTATCAATACTTGGACATAACAGCTAACTTTAAAGAAAACATAAAATCACTAAGAATTAAATTTAAAATACCACAATCTTGGTTTACAACAAACCACCTTGACCCAGATAAAGTTACTCTTTATCATTATAAAAACAACAATTGGGTAGAAGAATACACAATAAGCACTGGTGTTTCAGATGGATACTATAACTATTATGCAAAAGTAGATAGCTTGTCCAAATTTGCAATTTCAACTGTTAAAGCACCACAAACATTAGAAACCTGTGGAAATGGAATATGCAATAAAACAGCTGGAGAAAATTGCTCAAATTGTGAAATTGATTGTGGAAAGTGCTTAACAACATCATCTTCAAATATTTCAAATAATCAAACAATTACAGAAATAAACAAACCAGCAGAAAATAACTATATACCAATTTTAATTGTGCTTATCGCTGCTTCACCACTTGCAATATACATGATTCTAAAGAAAAAAACAAAGAAAAGAAGGAGAGCTTCATGAGATTATTTATTGGAATAGAAATACCAAGCGACTTAAAGGAAGAAATTTTTAAGATTCAAAAAGATTTAAAAAAACTTAACATAAAACTTGTTGAAAAAGAAAATTTTCACATATGCTTAAAGTTTCTTGGAGAAGTTAATGAATCTTTAGTTCAAGAAATTTATTCTGTATTAGAAAACATTACATCGGGTAAAAACGTATTCGAAGTTTCTTTAAAGGGGGTTGGTGTTTTTCCAAATATTTCAAATCCAAGAGTGGTGTGGATTGGTGTTGAGAGTGATGAAATTTTAAATCTTGCTGAAGAAATTGATTTTAATTTATCAAAACTTGGATTTGAAAAAGAAAAAAGAAAATTTGTCCCACATTTAACACTTGGAAGACTTAGGGACAAAAAAGGCAAACAAATCATTAAAGAGTTTTTAGATAAATATAAAAATTTAAAAATGAAATTTTATGTTGATAAAATAATACTTTTTAAAAGCAAACTTTCACCAAAAGGCCCAACTTACAAAAAAATAAAAGAATTTCATCTGGTGAAAAATTGACAACTGTGCTAATATGCGAAAAGCCGAATGCAGCAAAAAAGATTGCAGCAGCTTTATCTAATGGTAAATTTAAAGTTAAAAAATCAAAATATGATGTTGAGTATTACGAATTTAAAATAAAAAATAAGAAGCACGTGGCAATTCCAGCAGTTGGACACATATTTGCTTTAAAAGATGCCTCAGGCAATGGATGGACGTATCCTGTTTATCAAATGGATTGGGTTCCTGTTTTTGAAGCCAATAAGAAAGCAGATTATGTTAAAAAATATTTTAACACATTAAAAGAAATAGGCAAGGATGCTAATGAGTATATTGTCTCAACAGACTTAGACGAAGAGGGTTCTGTTATTGGTTACAATATTTTAAGATTTATTTTCAACAAAAAAGATGCAAAAAGAATGATGTTCTCCACTCTTACAAAAGATGACCTTTTAAATGCATATAAAAATATTCAAAAACATTTAGACTTTGGAAGAGTTGAAGCTGGTTTAACAAGGCATTACTTAGATTTTCTATGGGGTATAAATGTTTCAAGGGCATTAACTTTATCAATAAAACATCATGCAAAGAAGTTAAGACATTACTTGCTTTCAGCAGGAAGGGTTCAAACACCAATGCTTTACTTTTTAATTAAAAGAGAAAAAGAAATAGCAGCATTTAAGCCAAAGAAGTTCTGGGAGCTTAATGCAATTATAAAAACAAAGCCAGAAATAACATGTTCTCATAAAAAAGGTAAGTTTTGGAAAAAGCAAGAGGTTGATAAAGCGTTTTCAAATGCAAAAAAGAAGAAAGCAATTGTTAAAAAAATAACAAAGAAGAAAACAAAAAAAGAACCGCCAAACCCATTTGATTTAACTTCATTGCAAACAGACGCTTATCGCTTTTTTGGTTATTCTCCAAAGAGAACATCAGACATTGCACAAAACCTATACACAGCAGGATATATCTCATATCCAAGAACATCATCTCAAAAGCTTCCACCGCAAATTGGATACAAAGATATACTAAAAAACATAGCAAAGATAAAACAATACTCAAAGCTTGCTAATGCACTTCTCTCAAAAGAAAAGCTTGTTCCAAAAGAAGGTAAAAAGAGCGACCCAGCACACCCAGCAATATATCCAACAAAAGAAATTCCTGATTTAAGTAAATTAAAACCAGAAGAAAAGAAGCTTTATGATTTGATTGTTAGAAGATTCTTTAGTGTTTTTGGAGAACCAGCAATTAGAGAATCAACAAAGGTTGTCTTTTCTATTGGTGGTGAAGAATTTAGCGCAACAGGTTCAAGAACAATAGAGAAGAACTGGATGGAATTTTATGGTCCTTATGCAAAGCTTGAAGAGATTGAATTTCCAGAACTTAAAGAAGGTGAAGAATTTGATGTTAAAAAATTAGATTTAATTGAAAAAGAAACACAACCACCAAGCAGATATTCTCAAGGCTCCATTATTAAAGAACTTGAAAAAAGAAACCTTGGTACAAAAGCAACAAGAGCTACAATATTACAAACTTTATATGATAGAGGGTACATAGAGGGAAAAAGCATAAAGGTGACAAAGTTAGGCATGGCTGTTGGTGAAGCTTTAGCAAAATATGTTCCAGAGCTAACTTCAGAAGAATTAACAAGAAAGTTTGAAAAAGAAATGGAAAAAGTTGAAAGTGGTAAGATTAAGAAAGAAAAGGTAATAAAAGAAGCAATTAATGTTATTAAAAAGATATCTAATGAGTTTAAGAAAAAAGAAAAGTCAATTGGACAAAAGCTTGAAAAAGCAGTTATAGAAACTCAAGATAATCAAAGTTTGCTTGGTGAATGTCCAAAATGTGGAGGACAGCTAAAGATTTTGTATTCTCCTAAAACAAAGAAAAGATTTGTTGGATGCTCAAATTATCCAAAATGTAAGAACATATACCCACTTCCAGCAAAAGCAAGAATAGATAAATTAAACAAAGTTTGCGAACATTGTAAAACACCAATTGTAAGAGTAATAAGAAAAGGTAAGAGACCATTTATTATGTGCTTGGACCCAAAGTGTAAAACTAAAGAAAATTGGGGTAAAAAATCTTAACGTTTTCTATTGAAAACAACTTGTAAGACAACAGCGAAAATACACAATCCACCAAGCACAAGAATCAAATCAGTTGTGCTCATTGGAATTGTTGTATTTGTCTCTAAAACAGTGAAGCTTGCTTCTTTTGTTTCACTTATTTTATTTCCATAGACAACATAACCATTCACATAGTATTTCCCAATTAGCTTTGGTTCAAAATAAACAGATAAGTTTGCTTCTTCTCCATTCTTCACTAACACCTTGTCAGACTCAAGAACTTTAATTATCTCACCATTGTAAATTATTTCACATTTAAATTGTGCAACAGAATCAACATCTTCATTTTTAAAAACAGCAGTTACTTTTACAACATCCCCAATTTTCGCCCATTCTTTAACAGAAATTTTTTCAAGTTCTGCATAAGAAAAGCTAAATGAAGCAAATAAAATAAAAAACAAAAAGAGCATTTTTAGTTTCATGTTAGAATAAAGTTTGTGCTAGCATAAAAAAATTCTTTGCAAATCAAACGATAATAAAGATATACTCAACCAAAAGGTGTGAATTTTCTTTTCTCCTTAATGAAGGTTTATAATTGTTTTTATCAATTAAAGGAGTGATAATAAATATGGACTTAATCGCATTAGGTGCTTCTAAGGGAGAATCTATTTACTTGCTTTCTGGAGTTGGTACAATAGCATTTGGTACAGCATTTGTAATTTACTTACGTAGATTGAAAGAAAAACTTAGAAGAACCATTTTAAGAAGCTTGTCAAAATGAGATTAAACATAAGTTTAGCAAAGAAGTTAGCTTTGTTTTGCATAGCTCTTGCGCTTTTATATGTTTTCATTTTCTTTTTTATTGATGACTCAGTGTCCCTACTTGCAGCAATTCCATCTAAAATTGGCGAAGGACAAGTTTGGAGAATTATAACCTTTTCATTTGTACATTTTGATAACATTCATTTAATTGAAAATGTTATTAGCTTATTTCTCTTAGGAATCTTAGCCTTTGAATTAAAAACAAATTTTGAAGATTTAAGCTTGATTTATTTTGTTGCTCCAATTTTTGCTATTACACCATTTTTATTAATATGGGACGCAACTTTAGCTGGAGCAAGCATGGCAATATATGCTGGGTTTGGTGTTGTTGCTCAAGAATCAAGAAAGTTTAAAATAAACCCGTACATCATAATATCTTTTTTAATTGCTTTTACTTTCTTTAGAGCATTTACTGTGTTCCTAAACTGTGGATTTTGCAATGATTTTATAATATCTTTAAAACAAGCTGCAGCTCACATAACTGGATTATTTGTTGGTATTGGGCTTTACAAGATTATTTACATACCTCATTTTAAACCATTTATCAAGGGGGTGAACGCTTATGAATCCTGTTAAAACTGGAATTGAAGGATTAGATAAAATGTTAAAAGGTGGTTTGTTAAGAGGAAGAACCATACTACTTAGTGGCCCAGCTGGTAGTGGAAAATCAACTTTAGCAATGCAGTTTGCATACAATGGAGCAATGAAATTTAATGAAAACGCATTATATCTTTCTTTAGAGGAAGAAAAGCAAAAGATAATAGAAAATATGAGCAAACTTGGTTTTGACATTAAAAAAGCAGAAGCAAGTGGAAAACTTCTTTTAATTGGAGGCAATTTAGCAGATGTAAGAGCAAGCATGGACGAAGTTGACGCAAAAATAACTCATTTAATAGAAGAGCTTGGTGAATTAATAAGAGAACATAATATTAAAAGAGTTGTCATAGACTCAATAAATGTTTTTCTCATGTTACTCGATACAATAAAAGAGAAAAGGATTGCTTTAGCAAAACTCTCAAGAATGCTTTCTTCGCTTGGATGCACTTCCATGTTTGTTTCTGAAACAAAAGAGGGAACAATGGATATCTCACGCCATGGCATAGAGGAGTTTGTTGTTGATGGTGTAATTGTCTTGTACTTAGTTAGGGAAGGTCCAAAGTTTGTTCCAGGCATTGCTGTTAGAAAGATGAGAGGCATAAATCACGACAAAGAAATAAGATTGTTTGATATAACAAATGAAGGTGTTGTTGTGTATCCAAATGAAACAATGTTCACCAACCTATGACGCTTTTTCTTTTAACATGTCCTATTCTTATTTTTAATTTTTATTGTGTTTATTATCTATTGGAGGTGTTTGCCATGCTTTCAAATCCTGAGATAATCAACGCATTATCTCAATTAGGTTTAACAAATTATGAGTCAAAGGTTTATTTGTCTCTTGTCTCAGAAGGAATATGCACTGCAAAAGATATTAGTAACATCTGTGGAATACCTTATGGAAAGGTTTACGAGGTTATAAATTCACTAGCAGCAAAAGGATTCATAAATGTTCTGCCAACAAAACCAATGAAGTATAAAGCAATTCATCCAAAGGAGCTAATCAAGGTTGTTAAAGAAAGAGAAGAAGATAAGTTAAAGAACATACAAAAGAAACTTCTTCCAATTTTAGAAATTTCATTTTCAAAAAACAACAAATCTGAATTTGAGAAAGGAGCAATGTGGATGGTTATTGGACGCGGTGCTATTAATAAAAAATTAAGTGATATGTTTCAATCAGCTGAAAAAAGGATTATTATTTGTACAACAAAAAATGGAATTAAAAGACTGCTTTTTTACAATAACATCCTTAAGGATTTGTCAGAAAAAGGAGTAGACATATTTATTTCAACAAAGGTAACAAAAAGTAATTTGGAGCATTTGAAAAACTTTGATTTCTGCAATATTAGTCATGTTAATCAAGATGTGCCAAACCATTTTGTTTCTGTAGATGGTAAGGAAGCAATTTTATATGAAGCAATACCAGATGATGAGAACTTTAACTATGGAAGAGATATTGGAGCTTGGATAGTAAACCCATCTTTTGTTAAGTTTTTAGAAGGGCTTTTTATGATAAATCATTCTCACTCAAAGAAATTTAAGGAGAGATTATACGAACTTGGTGTGAGGAAAAGATGATGTTAAAGATTGGTGTTGATGCAATAGATGATTTTTTTAAACAAATTAAGACAAATTTGTTAATAATATCTTCACCATCTGTTGACTCGTCGTCTTTTATGCAGCACTTGCTATGCGTCTCACAAGGAGAAAAAACATATGTTGTTAATAATAAAACAATTAATGTTGTAAAAAATAACATCTTGTCTTTAGGCTACGGTTTTGATAATATAAATTTAGTAGATAGTTATTCTGGTGTTATATGCCCAACAAAAGAAAATATTAATCCAGAAGATGTTTCGCGTGCATTAAAAGGTGTTAAAGATTCGCTTTTATTTTATGACTCAATATCAACATTGTTTAATTTAAGCGAAAAACCATTTGAACGCATAAAGGAATTAATTAAAAAAGCCAAAGAGAATAATTGCATTCTTGTAACAAATTTTATAAATTGGAATTTTTCAAAAGAGTTCCTCAATAAACTTATTTCAATGTTTGACAATGTTGTTTTATTAAATTCCATAGAATCAAAGATTTTTTTAACATCATACTTAGAATTTTTAAAAAAGCCATTAAACTTAAGAATTCCATTTAAGATTCTAAAACCAGGCGGATTTAAAGTATACATACCAAAGATATTAGTAACTGGGCCATTTAATGCTGGCAAAACATCTTTTGTTCATTCTGCATCTAAACGTGCTGTTTCTGTTGATAGGCTTGGCACAACTGTTGCATTAGACCACGGCATTGTTGATTACAAGGGTTTTTTAGTTGATTTGTTTGGAACACCAGGACAAGAAAGGTTTGACCCATTGCTTAAAATGCTTAGTTCTGAAGCATTAGGTGTTATTCTTGTTATTGATTCAACAGCTCCACAAACTTTTAAGAGAGCAAAAGAAATGTTGATAAAAACAAGGAAAGAAGGTTTACCTGTTGTTATAGCAGCAAACAAATCAAATTCAAAAAACGCTCTTTGTTCAAAAGAGATATTAGAAAAGCTTGATTTAAAAGATGTAGATGTAATACCAATAGATGTTGCTGATGGCGAAACCCCAACTCGTGGAAAACCTTGTAAGTTAAAAAATGTAAACATTGTCCTTGAAGCTCTTTTTAATAAGATATTGGGTGATGGAAATGTCAAAGAAAGAAGAACTTGATAAAATTCTCTTAGATTTAAAAGCAACTGGAGATGTGCTTGGAGCATCAGTTGTTTCTAAAGATGGACTTGTAATAGCAAGTGATATTAGTGGGACAAATCCAGAAACTTTTGCAGCGATGTCAGCAGCAATGGCTGGAGCAGCTGAAACAGCAGCAGCTGAACTTAAACAAGGTGGTGTAAATCAAATAATTGTTGACGCTAAAAAGGGAAAGCTTGTTACAATAAATGCTGGTGAAAATGCACTTTTAGTTGTTATAGCAACACCAGATGTAAATCTTGGACTTTTGCTTTTAGAAATGGGAAAAGCAAGCGGGAGAATAATAAGTGTTTTGGAGGGATGATAAATGGGAAACAAGATTTATGAGATAATATGCGAAACAAGGAAGATAATTGGAGATGTTGCAATTGTTCAAGCAAACAAAGTTCCAGGTTTAAAAGTAAATAAACATGTAGAGCTTCATGGAAACCCTCAAGAAATACAAATGAAGCTTATTGAAAGATATCGCTCAATAATTGGCCCTGTGGCAGACACGATTGCTAAAAAATGTTTGGAGGGTTGAAAATGAAGAAAGCCTTTTATGCATTGGTTTTGCTAGTTTCTCTCACAATCTCATATTTTGTTCTCTCAGAGTCAGATTTTTATTATATCTCAGATGCGTTTTTCATAATTATCCCATCTATTGCAGCTTATTTAATGTATAAAGTTATTAATCTTACTAAGCTAAGTTCATCTGAAGGAAAGGTTTGGTTGTTTTTGTTAATTGGAATGGTTCTTTGGTTGGTTGGAGAAGCAATTTGGTTTTATTATGAAACAATTTTAGATGTTTATCCATTCCCATCAGTTGCTGACATATCATTTCTCCTTGGATATGTTTTTGTGTTGATTGGTTTATTTGTTGAATATAACAATGTTGTAAAACAAATTGCTAATAAAAAGTATCTTCTCCCATTGTTTACATTATTACTCTCGTTTGCAATTTTATACAAAATACTAATCTACCCAATTGCTATTTCAGATTATGAAATCTTAAGCAAAATAGTGTCTTTAGGTTATCCAATCTTTGATTTGTTCCTTATATTTGGTTCCTTACTGTTTGTTGAATGTTTTCGTGGAGCAAAGTTATCAAAAACATGGATGTTATTATTAACAGGCTTTGCTTTAACAGCAATTGCAGACATAGTTTTTTCTTATTTAGACTGGTATGAACTTTATGAATCTTTTTACATCCTCTCAGATATACCATGGCTTTTAGGATATGCAGTAATAGCAATAGCTGCATATATACACAAAGATTCACTTGAGGGTTAGTTTTTAATATTATTAACATCTTGATAAAAACATGAATGTTGAAGAGCTTGCAAAAAGATTGCCAAATGGTGCATATGTGATTATTTCACCACCATTATCTGGGAAAAAGGATTTTTTAATTAAACTTGCATGTTTAAAGCCAACTATTTTTATAACAACAGATTCTTCGCCAGAAGAAATAATTCAAAAAGTAAAAAACAACGAGCTTTATTTCATTGATTGCTTTACAAATAACATTGGCGAAGACCAACCGAACACACAAAATATAATAAGGGTTCCTGGACCTTTAGCTTTAAATGAGATAAGTGTTGCATTAACTCAACTTGAGACAAAGATGTTTAAGGAAGAAAAAGAGCATTTTGTAATAATTAATTCTGCTTCAACTTTCTTGATGTATTCCAATCCTCAGGCAATAGCAAGATTTCTTCAAGTTTTGCTTGCTAAGATTAAGAGAACCAATGGGACAGCATTTGTTTCAATTGAAGAAGGCATGCATGACGACAAAGTTCTAATGTTAATGAAGCATTTGATGGATGGTGCAATAATGCTAAAAGAGGAAAATGGAAAACACTTTGTGTTTGTTAAAGGAATAAAAGAATTAGAAAAATGGAATGATTTAGAATTATAGTGTTGTAACAATTGGTGTATCTAAAACAAGAATGGTGTGTTCATGTTGACTTACAATACCATTGCTTTCTTCTTTTAATACAGAGTAATTGTGTAACACACCATTTCTTTTTAATTCTCTAAATGCAATTTCTAATCCAAGTCCACCTATTCTCTTTGATATCCATCTTTTTCCAAAAGGAAGAGTCTTATACTCTTTTTCTATTATTTGTAGAATTTTTCTTGCAACTGGCGATCTAACAGGTTTAACTTCTTCAAGTTTAAATATTTCAGAATCCATTGCGTCAATAACTTTACCAACACCATTTGTTGAAAAAGGTTCAATTGCAATTGCCATTCCTTCTTCAAGCATAAGGTTGCTTTTATTATCAAAGTTTGGGATTGTTGGTGGTACATGAGTTTCATATTTATTTAATCCATGTCCTGAAAGGTTTGCAATTGGTGTAAACCCATATTTTTTAATTGTTTCTTCAATCACTTTTCCAATTTCAGAAATAGGAACACCTGGCTTAACTAAATCAAGTGCTGCTTTGTTTGCTTCCTCACTTGCTTTTATTAAATCTTTCCAATTATTTGTCCCAATTTCTTTTGTGTATGCTGTATCAGCAATATAGCCATCAACATGAACACCAATGTCTATTTTTACAACATCTCCTTTTTTAAAAACAGTTTCATCGTTTTGCTTTGGTGTCCAATGTGCAGCAATTGAATTTATTGAAATATTAACAGGCCAAGCTGGTTTTCCACCAAGTTTCACAATTTCATTTTCAATTTTTTCAGCAACATCTATTGCTTTTGCATTTTCTTTAACTATGTCTTTAGAAAAAGAAACAACCTTTTTTGCTATTTCTCCAGCTTTTTTGTATTTTTCAATTATATCTTCTTCCATGACAAATCACAAAAAAGTTAAAGTAATAAACTTTACGTTAAAAGAAACCATTAAGTTTTGTTTGTTCTTTACCAAGCAACTGGTCTTTTGTATAACCAAGAACTTCAAATATTCTTTCTACTGCTGGAATAACTTGATGATTAATGTAGTAATCTGCATCATATTCCATGTTTTTTTCTTTTACTTCCTCAACAATATATGATTTGTCTGAAATGCTTCCTTCACCTTTAACAACAACATATTTTATTATCTGTCCTGGCTCGAAGTTATATCCAATTCTCCTAGCCTTTATTGCAGCAGAAACATGAGGCCCAATTGACTCATACTCTTCTATGTTCCTTGTTAGTTGTGTATAAATTATAACTTTCTCTAAAGGCATCTTTCCTTCTTTTAACTCCTTTATTGTGTTTTTTACTATCTCAAGTGCCTTTTCTTTTGAATTATCAATTAAAATCGCTCTTAAAACTTTCATTTGAGTTTCTTTTGCAATCTTGCTCCAATCACGTCTTACAAACTCAAACCCCTTAACTATTATGTTGTTGTTTTCATCTGCTAAAGCATATCTTTTTTTTGCAGATACAAATAAACCAGAAGGATAAAACCCTTGAAACTCTAACTCCATCATTTCTGGAAGATTTTTATTTATTTCCTCTACAAACTTATTTGCATCTTCTTTTGTCTTTGAGTCAAGAGATATGAACAACGAATCAGTATCTGCATATAGAACATTAAATCCCCTTTCAATTGCTTTTTGGATAACATCTTTTATATAGAACCTTCCCCATGCAGTTATGCTTGCAGCACATTCTATGCAATACCACCTGCTTCTTGAAAAACCAAAGTAGCCATACATGGCATTTGCAATTGTTTTTAAAGCGTAGCTTCTTGCATTAAGAATTGCATAGTCTTTTTCATTCTTATCAATTGTCTTCAATATTTCTTTTATTCTGGCTCTTCTACTTATTAAGTCCTCAATTAAAGTCGGAATAAACCCTTTTTTAGATTTACAGAAATAATACACCTTCCCATTTATTGGTGGTGTTTTATATCCTTCTTTACAACAATCACAAAAAATGGTTGTTGGGCATATGTTGTGCGATACTATTATGCTTGGATAAAGTGAACGAAAGTCATAAACAACTATGTTTTTGAATAATCCTGGTGTTGGCTCATGTACATATGCACCTTCATACGTGCTTCTTCCCACAAAGCCACCAACAGGTTTGTTTGGGATAAGCTCACCAAGTTCATGCGCATTTTTTATCAAATACCACTCAACACACGAACCATAAGTCATTCTACTAACTTCAAACAACGTTTGCCCAACAAGTTTTGTAAGCTCAAATATTAGTGGCAAAAGTTTTTCTGCTAATTTTAGTGTTATTTCAGAATCTCGTAATGAGTACCTAACAACTTTGTTTAATTCCCCACTTTCCCACGCTTCATTTATTTTTTCCCAATTTATTCCATCAACTTTCTCTTCGCCAATCAATTCTTTTGCAACAGAATTTAAATCATAAACTTCTGTATCAAGAGATGGCGCAAGTATGTTTCTTATAAATAAAAATAAGTCTACATGTGGCACTCCTTTTACAAGAGCAGAATTGTAATTTCCACGCCTTACTATTTTTAACTTAGAATCATCAATCCCCCATTTCAATTCTATGCCATACTTTTCTGCCCTTGCTTTTATGTAGGGAAAATCAAAGTTATCGCTGTTATACCCAACAATGATATCTGGAGATAGGTGTTTAAGTACTGTATTCAATCGATTAATTAAATCCATTTCAGATTCAACTATCTCAACAAATTCTGGCGCATTTTCAAATTTTTTCCACGTTATCACTCTTTTATACCCATTATTACCAACTATTGAAATCATTAAAATTGGGTCAAGATTTGGTCTTGGATTCCCAATTGGATTGTATGTTTCTATATCTATTGCAACAATCATTGGTCCTTTACACGATTCTTCAACAACTTCTATTTTTTCTGCTATTATTTCATAATCTACTTTTTTAGACTCAATGGAATTGCCATAAACCCTAATCCTTCCAAGGGGTGGTATTTTTTTATCAACAAGATACCTCTTTGATAGTGGTATATCAATTTCAACAACTTCTTTATACCCTGGCATCTCTTTTACAATGTTTTTTAAATAACTTATGTCTGCTTGGCGCTCAACAGTTATTTTTATAACATCAACAGGTGTTCCAATCAAATTTCTTTTTAAAACACTTAAGTTTAAGATGTGTTTTTCATTATCACCAAAGTCTATTTTTTGCAAGAATCTTAATGCTTCGCTTGTTTTCTTCGGGTCAAATACAACAAAAAAATATGGTTTAATAGAATAATCATGAACTACAACCTTTTTACCTTCTTTTGTTTTTCCAAGCAACCTAACCTCTGTTTTCCCACGATTATCTGTTGTGCTATCAACATCATACACATAAAATTCAAGTATTGTTTTTCCATTCATACAAAAGATAATTAAAATTCAAAATATTTAAACTATCCTATGAAAGAAATTAGTTACATAGAAGTCATCCCCCTTGTTAGAGAATTAAAAGAATTAATTGGCTCTAGGGTAGAAAAAATCTACCATAAGAACAGCAACATTTTTATTTTATTGTATCATCCTCTGTTAAAGAAATTATTTTTAAAGATAACTCCAACATGCGTTTACTTAACAGAATATAAAGAAGAGTTTCCAGAAGTACCTTCACACTTTTGTATGTTTTTAAGAAAATATCTTTTAAATTCTCGTTTGAAAAGCGTGCTACAGCTTGGGTTTGAAAGAGCAATAGAATTTTCTTTTGAGAAAGAAGGAAACATTTATTATTTAATATGCGAAATCTTTGGTGGTGGAAATGTAATTCTTTGCGATTCATCAAAAAAGATTTTAATCCCTTTAAAATCCCAAACTTGGAGAGACAGAATAATAAGACATGGAGAGCTGTACAGGCTACCCCCATCCATTGTTAGTGAGGATATAAGTTTCTCAAAATTTAAACAAGCAATTCTTAATTCTGGAAAAAGCCAAATTGTTAAAGCAATTGCAATTGGCTTAAAGACAGGTGGAAAATATGCAGAAGAAATATGTTTTGTTTCTGATGTTGAAAAACAGACTGATTTAAAAGATTTGACTGATGAGGAATTTAGGATTTTGTTCGATACATACTTAAAGTTAATAGAAAAAGCAAAACAAGGAGAGATAAAAGCAAATGTTGTTTTTGAAAATAAAAAACCAAAAGATGTCCAACCATTCTTACTTGAGATTTATGAATTAAAAGAGAAAAAGATGTTTGAGACATTTAACAAAGCATTAGATTTCTTCTTTTCAGAATTCAAGGAAGAAGAAAGCGAAGAAAAAAGTGCTATTGCAAAAGAGATTGTAAAGCAAGAACTCATTTTAAAACAACATGAAAATTATCTTAACGAGTTGCTACAATCTTCACAAGAGTTAAAGAAAAAAGCAGATTTCATTTATCAAAATCTTGGAAAGCTTGATGAAATATTTCACACAATCCGCGATGCTAGAGAGAGGAATATCCCATGGGATGAAATAATTTCAAAAATAGAAGAAGGAAAAAGGCAAGGGAATGTTGAAGCGCAAATGATAAAAGAAATAATTCCAGATGAAGGTAGGATAGTTATAGATTTTAATTCTGGAATTTCTTTAGATTTCAGAATAAGTATAACTGAAAATGCAAATAATTTATATGAAAAAGCAAAAAAGATGGAATCCAAGATAGAAGGGGTTAAAAAAGCCATTGAAGAAACAAAAAAGAAAATAGAGAATTTGAAGAAAGCAAAAGAAGAGATTGTTATAAAAAAGCCAGTTAAAATGGAGAAAAAAGAAAAAGAATGGTATGAGAAGTTCCATTGGTTTTTTACCTCTGAAGGAAAACTTGTTATTGCTGGAAGAGATGCAATACAAAATGAGATTTTAATTAAAAAATATTTAGAAGAAGATGACATTGTTTTTCATGCTGATGTTTATGGTTCTCCATTTGCAATAATGAAGAAAGGAAAGGAAAGCACAGAAGAAGAGAAAAGAGAAGCAGCTATTTTTACTTTGTGTCATTCAAGAGCTTGGCAAAGTAATAGAATTGAGAGTGTTTATTGGGTTTATCCACACCAAGTTTCAAAAAGGGCACCAAGTGGAGAGTACATAGCAAAGGGTGCATTTATGATTTATGGAAGAAAGAATTACATAAAGGATTTAGAACTTAAATATTGTGTTGGAGTAAACAAAGAATTTAAAGTTGTTTCTGGACCCATCGATAACATTAGAAGAAGGGCAAAGTACTACGCTGTTTTAATTCCTGGCGATTTAAACAAAGATGAGCTTGCTAAACAAATTAAAGAATTTTTGATTTCCATTGCGCGAGAATCTGACAAAGAGTTAATTAAGCAAATAGATATTGAAGATATTAAGCAACATTGCATAAATAAATCAAACATATTTGGTGCTGTAAGATGAATGTGCTTACTTTTTCAACAAAAGAAAAGTACGAGTTAATTGATATAACAAAAGATATAGAAAAGTTTGTTGAAGGTGTAAAAGAAGGTGTTTGTATTGTTTACACGCCACATGCAACTGCTGGGATTGTTATAAATGAAAATTGGGATGATAGTGTTAGAAAGGATTTCATTAACTTACTAAATAAGCTTATACCAGAAGGAAAATGGGAGCACGATAAAATTGACAACAATGGCGCTGCACATCTTAAGTCTGCAATAATAGGACCAAGCGAGGTTATCCCAATTAAAGATGGAAAGCTACAGCTTGGTAGGTGGCAAAGCATAATGTTTTGCGAGTTTGATGGCCCAAGGCATGAGAGAAAAGTTTATGTGAAGGTGATTAAATGCACGTAGGAATTATTATGGATGGTAATAGAAGGTTTGCTCAAAAGGAAAAACTTTTTCCAAGGTTTAAAGGGCATTTATATGGCAAGCTTGCGCTTGAAAGACTTTTAAAGCATTGGGTTAAAATGGGAAAACCAAAATATCTCACCCTGTATGCTTTTTCTCTTAACAACTTAAAAAAAAGAAGCACAATTGAAAAAAGGTTTATATTCAAACTTTTAGAAATTGGCTTTAAAGAACTTCTTAATTCACAAGATATCTTTAAAAACAAAGTTAAAATCTTGTTCGTAGGGAAAAAAGAAAAATGTCCCAAATCATTGCAAAATCTTATGAAGGACATTGAACAAAAAACAAAGAATCACAAAAATAAGTTTTTAACTTTTTGTGTTTGCTATGATGGTCAAGAAGAGATTGTTAACTCTTTCAACAACATGATAAAAAAAGGTGTTAAAAAAGCCGATTTAAAAACCATAAAGAAATATCTTTACACAAAAGATTTGCCACAAGTTGATTTGATGATTAGAACTGGCGATGAAAAAAGAATCTCTGGATTTTTACTTTGGGACATCTCATATGCAGAGTTAATCTTTAGGAAAGAAACATGGCCAGAATATACTCCAAAAATGTTTGAAGATGATTTGAAAGAATATGAAAAAAGAAAAAGAAGATTTGGAAAATAATAAAAACAAATAGATTTTTGTGATTATCATGAATGCACTTGATAGGTTTAATCTTGTAAAACAAAACACTGTGGAGATTTTAACAGATGATGAGCTACGCAATTTGTTAAAACAGAAAAAAATATTTGCTTACTGGGGTGTTGCACCAACAGGACCATTCCACATAGGTTATTTAACTGCATTAACAAAGATTTTTGATTTTGAAAAAGCTGGAATAAAGACAAAGATATTAATTGCTGATATTCACGCTGCATTAGATGATTTAAAAACACCATGGGACAAGATAGATGAAAGAGCAAAGTATTATAAAAAATGCATAGAGCTTTCCATACCTTGGAAAGAAAAACCCTTGTTTGTCTTTGGCTCAGAATTTCAACTTGATAGAAATTACCAGCTCGATGTTTTAAAACTCTCCACATTTACAACAATTAAAAGAGCAACAAGGGCTGCTTCAGAAGTTGTTAGAATGAAAAACCCAAAGGTTTCTGAATTGATTTACCCATTAATGCAAGCATTGGATGAAGAATACCTTGGTGTTGACATACAACTTGCAGGAAAAGACCACAGACAGATTTTAGCATTTGCAAGAGAATATCTACCTAAACTTGGGTATAAGCCCAGGGTTGAGGTTATGACACCTCTCGTAACAAGCCTAAAAGGTCCTGGCCAAAAGATGAGTGCCTCTATTCCTGAAACATGTATAAAGGTTTATGAGTCAGAAGACACTATAAAAGAAAAAATTAGGAAGGCGTATTGCCCAGAGGGTGTTGTCGAGAATAACCCCATTCTTCAACTTTACAAGTTCTTTGTATTCCCAATAAGAAACAAAGTATTAATAAAAAGAGATGAGAAATTTGGTGGTGATGTTGAATTTGAGTTTTATGAGGATTTAGAAAGAAGCTTCAAACAAAAAGAGATTCATCCTCTTGATTTAAAGAACAATCTTGCTGAAGAGCTTATTAATACATTCTCAAAAGTTAGAAAATACTTTGAAAAACACAAGGAAGAATTAAAAGAATTAGGCGAGCAATTTACTTGAAAACAATCTTTTTAAAACTTCTTTGATAAAACTTTCTTAAGAAGAAAGTTTTACCAGAACATCCTTGTTTCAATAAAACTTCTTTCAGCATTTACAATGTCTTTTATTAACTCGCCTTCTGTTTTATGAAACCTTGCAAGTATTCTTCTGCCAACAGTTGGGCCAATACCATAACCAGCAAGAACAAACACTGCTTTTTTACCATAGTTTATGAAAAGTTCCGCAGTTTCGCTGAACTTGTCAAATATTTTTTTCTCCTCGTTTGTTAGCTCTTGCTTTGAAAATTTTTTCTTTACAACTTTTTTTATAACTTCAAGCTCTTTAGCAGGTGCAAAGGCAATTAGCCTAGCCCCACACTTTGGACATTTTAAATTCTCAGGCAAGTTTTTAACAGAATAAATGCCTATTGGATTACCACAATTTATACAAGCAAACCAAAATTTTCTTTTTAATATTCTTTGTTTAACCATTTCATAAATTTCTTTAACATTTCCCTTAGGCTTAATTAACGAAACATTGCCATATGATAAACCTTCAGCACCAAGAGGTGATATTTCATATCCACATGATGTTATAATTTTAATCTCACCATTTTTTAGCTTGTTTAAAATTTCTTTTGCATTTTCTATGTCAAGTTTTTCTCTTAATAACTCGTTCATTGTTTCATATACAACTGGTGTCTTTTGATAAATATCAATTATCTTTGAGATTATTGATTTTGAAAACTCTGCATCTTTTCCAACAATACCAAATCTTTTTGCAACATGATAAAATCTGTATTCAAATAGCGATGAATTTTTTAAGCTCTTTAATAATATGTCATAAATCCAATCTGGATTGATTTCTTTAAGAGCTTCTACAATTGTTTCTTGCCCAAAAAGCTCTGGCATCTTAAAAATTATTCTATATGGGTCTGCTCTAACACCAATAGAAGAACCTATGGCAGATGAAACTATTGCACCAACAGCTTTTCCAAGTGTTAAGTTAACCTTGTTTCCAAAGCAAGAGTGTAATATAACATAATTTTCATAAGATTCCAAATACATCTTTTTGCTTGTTGGCAAAATAAATCTTCTCTTTTGCTCATCTAATTCACTAAACTTTTTTTCTTCTCTTAAGTCTGCAGCAAGCATAGCAATCTCCATAGGAACAGGAATTAATTCTCCTTCCCAGCTTGGAACAGCTCCTTCTTTATCATCAGATGAAATAACATAAATTTTATCATCAACAATTTCAACAACTTTCCAAACCTCTCCACGCATGATGAACTTTGCTCCTGGTTTCACATGTTGTGCAACAAACCCTTGATGTAATGTTCCTATCTTCTTATTCATATCTGAAGATACAACAACAAAGTTTTTTTCTGTGGGAATTGTTGATATATTCTCAAAGTAATAAATTAATCCTTTTCTTGTTCTAAATATTCCTTTTTTCGATTCTCCAATTAGATTTATTTCTTTAAGAACTTCAATCACAGAGTCAAATTCACTAAACTTCAACTCTTTAAATGGATACGCTTTTTTAACTATGTTGTAAACATCTTCTTTTGTTGGAGTTATCCCATCGTTTTGAAAATCCATGCATAAACCAACAATTTGATGAGCTAAAACATCTAATGGTTTTTTTGGAATAATTGGTTTTTCAAGCCAACCATCTTTGATTTTTTTAATGATTGCTAATGCTTCTAAGTAATCATCAACGTTGTTTGTTAATATTATTCCTTTTGAGACACCACCTATCCTGTGCCCACTTCTTCCAATTCTTTGAATTAATTTTGTTGCTTGTCTTGGAGAGCCATATTGGATAACTAAATCAACACTTCCTATATCTATTCCAAGCTCTAAAGAAGATGTTGCAATAATTGCTTTTATTTCCCCATCTTTAAACTTTTTTTCAACATCTATTCTCACTTCTTTTGATAAAGAAGAGTGATGAACTGCTATTGGAAAATCTGGCAGCCATTTTTTAATTTTTGAACAAAGTGTTTCTGCAGTTTCTCTTGTATTTACAAATACAATTGTTGAATTGCTTTTTTCTACTAGTTCTTTAATTTTTCTTAAGTTAAAGGCAGAACTTGGTGTTGTTCCAATCTTCTTTGAAAGCAAAATGTCTTCTGTGCTTGGTTTTGGATACTCTATTTTTATTTCATATTTTTTTTCTTCTCTTGCATCTATTATTTCGCATTCTTTTGATGTTAAGAACTTTGCAATTTCTTTAACATCTCCAATTGTTGCAGAAAGTCCAATTCTTTGGAAATTGCTAGAAAGTCTTTCAAGCCTTTCTAAACCAACACTTAGTTGCGAGCCCCTTTTGCTTTCACAAAGTTCATGTATTTCATCCACAACAACGTATTTAACATGTCTTAAATGTTCCCTAAACTTTTTTGCTGTCAAAATCGCTTGAAGCGTCTCAGGTGTTGTCACTAAAACATCTGCAGGGTCTGCAAGTTGTTGCGCCCTAATTTTTTGTGGAGTATCACCATGTCTTAAATCAACTTCTAACCCAATGTGATTTGCGATTTTAATAATTCTATCAACTATGTCTCTATTTAAAGATTTTAAAGGTGTTATATATAGTAATCTTATTCCATTGCTTTCTTCTTTTAGCATTTTGTGAAAAATTGGCAAAATTGCCGCAAGAGTTTTGCCATGCCCTGTTGGCGCTATTATTAAAACATCCTTTCCCTCAATAATCTTTGGAATAGACAATCTTTGCACTAAGCTTGTTTCTGTGTATCCAACACTCTTTAGCCACTCCCTTATCTTTTTGTTTAGCTCTAAAAAGCTCATAGCAATCACTTTTTAAATAAAAAGTTTTTAATTATAAACATGAGCATGAAGGTTGTAATTAAAAAAGCACTGAAAAAAGCTGTGCCAACAGATGCTGAGAAGAAAAAAATAACTAAGGTTATAAATCTTACTAAAAAATCCATAGAGGATAAAATAAAAGAGATGAGAATAAATGCTGATGTTCTTGTTGGTGGAAGTGTTGCAAAAGGAACATGGATAAAAGGACAACACGACATAGATTTTTTTATAAGATTCTATGGTTACCCAGAAGAAGCTATGAAAAGGATTTTTCAAAAATTAGTTCTTTCTGTTTTTGAAAATGCTCAAGTAATGCATGGTTCAAGAGATTACTTTAGGGTGAAGTACAATAAGTATGATTTAGAGCTTGTTCCAGTTTTAAAAATAGATTCTCCTTCAAAAGCAAAGAACAGCATGGATGCTTCACCTTTCCATGTTGATTATGTAAAAAGGAGAATAGAAGACAATCCTGATTTAGCTAACCAAATAAGGCTTCTTAAATTGTTTGCAAAAGCAATTAATGTGTATGGTGCGGAAACACATATTTCTGGACTTTCTGGTTATGTAACAGAGCTTTTAATGATTCATTTTAAAAGGTTTGAAAATCTTGTTCTTGCTTCAGAAGAAATTAAACCAAAGTATTTCATTGATTTAGAAGGTTATTATAAAGGGTTTTGGGAAGCAAAACAAAAGCTGTCAGAATCTAAGCTGAAATCACCCATCATAATAATCGACCCTGTTCTTAAAGAAAGAAATGCCTGCGCAGCTCTTAGTTATTCAACTTTTTCAAAACTCTTGCTTTCACTTAGACTATTTTTAAGAAAACCATCTTTGTCTTTCTTTACAAGGAAAGAGATTAAAGTTAGTGATTTAAAAGAAAGAAGTAAGAAAAGAGGCACATTGCTTGTTACACATACGATTCCAATAGGTTCAAAGGAAGACATATTTTTTGCAAAACTTAGGAAAAAGATTAACACCATTCATTCTAAGATAGAAAAGGAGGATATCTTTGTTTATGACTATGGTTATTTTAAAAAAGATGAAAAAGTAGTTGTTTACTTTGAACTTGAAACACTAAAGGTGCCAAAAGTTAAAAAACACTATGGCCCACCTGTTTGGGTTGACAAAAATAACTTTGATGCATTTTTAAGGAAATGGAAAAAGGTTTATGTAGAAAAAACAAATCTTGTTGCTGATGCTAAAAGAAAAACGCAAGATGTTAGATTAATAGTTAAAGAGATAATTAAAAAAGGGTTAAAAGATGTTCAGTGATTTTATAAAAAGTAGATATAAAGACATTTTTGGAAGCAAAGCTAAGTTAATTCTAAAGGAATTTAGCAAGGAGCCAAAGAAATGCATAAGGATTAACACCTTAAAGATAAATCCAAAGGAGTGTTTAAGAAGATTAAAATTAAAGGGCTTTTTCTTTTCAAGGGTTCCATGGTCAAGATACTCTTATTTCATTGAAAAAGAACCAAAAGCAGTTAGCGCAACTGTGGAACACCTAATGGGTTATTTTTTCATACAAGATGCTTCAAGCCTACTTCCAGTTATAGAGTTAGCTCCAAAGAGAACAGATGTTGTCCTTGACATGACTGCTGCTCCTGGTGGGAAAACAACACACGTTGCACAAATAATGAAAAATGAAGGAACAATTGTTGCATTGGAAATTAATAAAAACAGAATGGATTCCCTTTTAAGCAATTTAGAAAGGATGGGAGTAGAAAACACAATTGTTCTAAGGGCTTCTGCATTAAAAGTAAAACAATTAGGTTTAAAATTCGACAAGATTCTTCTTGATGCTCCCTGCACAGCTGATGGAACAATGGGTAAGAATCAAAGATTAAGAATTTCGCTGACTAACGAAGATTATTTAAAATACTCTAGGAAACAAAAGGAGCTTATAACTGCAGCAAACGCTGTTTTAAAAGATAAAGGTGTTTTGATTTACTCAACCTGTTCCCTTGCTCCAGAAGAAAACGAAGAAGTGGTTGAATACGCTGTTAACACTCTTGGTATGAAAATAAAAGAGTTAAAAACAAAAAGATATCTAACTCCCGGCATGACAAGGTTTTTCAATGAGAAACATTCAAGCTTCTTAAAAAAATGCGGAAGAGTTTTACCTTACCAGTATCACACTCAAGGTTTTTTCTTGGCAAAATTGATTAAATAAATAACTAACCCAGCCAAAACGAATGGGTAAAACATCTTATTTTTAACTAAGAATAAGATAAATCCAGTTATTAAACTTATAAGGGCAATTAAATTCAAGATAATTGTTTTATCCACAACTATTAAAATCTTTGCTTGCTATTAAATTTTATGCAATACAAAAAAGAAGAGCAAAGCAAATGGTTTTGGCTTAACAAATTTTTACCAAATGTGTCCACAGTATTTAAAGATAAAATTTTAATCTCAATTAAATCAAGAGACGAGTTAAAACTTTTTGTCGTAAAAGAAGGATTATACAATGTTTTAAAGAAAGTTAAAAAATCACCAGTGTATGTGGGATTTCCTCTTTTAACCCTTAAAAATAATGAACCACACTTTAGTTTAATTCTTGCTGAGAAATATGCAAAAGCTAATAGGAAAAGGGTTGTTGTGAATGCCTTTGGAGAGGAGAAATTCTTGTACAAGAGGAATCTTATGAAAAAACACATTGTTTCTTTTTCAAAAGACATTAAAAAAGGAGATTTGGTTGTTGTTGTTAATAAAAGAAATGAGGCTTTAGGTTTTGGGAAAGCTCTTTTTTCTTCAAACGAAGGTTTGCCAGAAGGTAGAGTTGTTAATCACATAATTGATAGAGGATTTTTTATACATCACTAAAGAACTTTTGTTAAATCGAGAAGATAAACTTCTTCTTTGACAATTGCTTTTGCAAGAGGACCTGTTAATTCTTCATATCCAGATGTTAATGGATTAAAAGATGGAACAACAATCACTTTTTCACATTTTATTTGTTTGTATTTTTTCTTAAGCTTTTCCTTGTTTAAGCTTCCAATAATCCAACAAGGATAAAAATGAATGCTTTCATCATCTTTTATTTTTAAAGTTGGGTGAACATGCCCCATAACAATGGTTTTTTTATTAATTGCTTCTTTTGAAGGATAGCTATGCCCATGGAGGAATGCAAATTCACCAAGCAGGTATTCTTTAACGATTTCTACATTTGGCACATTGATAATTTTATCTAACATTCCATCATGATTTCCTTTTGTTATAATCACTTTATTAAATAATTTAGAAATTTGCTCAATAAAGAAGAGGACATCATATTTTTCTTTCCTTGTTATGAATGGTATGTTGTGCTTTACATCGCCAAGGATAATTAGGTTGCTTGCTTTTGTTATTCTCTTTATTTCTCTTATTTCGTTCACAAAAAACTTTTTTTGATTGGGTATCCTGAAACCTTTTTCAGTTATGTTTTTTTCATAACCTATGTGTAAATCAGCGATAACCATGTTTTTGCCAATAACAATGGCTCTTTTGTTTTTAATGAAACGTATTCTCATGTGATAGAAAAGGTTTTTATTATTAAATTATTTTCCTAATACTATGGATTGTTTGTTTTGTGGAATAGTGCAAGGTAAGATCCCAAGTTTTAAGATTTATGAAGATGACAGCTTCTTGGCATTTTTGGATATAAACCCGGCAAATCCCGGACACACAGTTTTAATACCAAAAGCACATTATGGCTCTATTATGGAGATGCAAGAGGTTGAGCTTTCAAGATTTTTCTTAATAGCAAGAGCAATTTCTCTTGCACTTTTAGAATATGGTGCTGAGGGTGTAAATTTTCTTTATTCCATGGGACAAGCCGCTGGGCAAAGAAGCCCACACATGTTATTACATATTATACCAAGATACAAAGATGATGGTTTAATTCTTGAACCACCAAGAAAGAAAGCAACAGAAGAAGAATTAAAAGCCCAGCAACAAAAGATATCCCAATTTATTGGAAAACCACAAGCACCTCAAAAAGTTCAGCAAAAACCTGTTGAACAAAAAGAGATTAAACAAGAAAAGGTGGAAAAAAAGATATACGAATTACCAAGAAGAACAGGCGGTTATTGGAGGTATTAAACAAATAAAAACATGAGGTTTCCAAGAACCAAAGTTAAAATTAATGATATTAAGAAAACCGGAACAAAAGGAATGCCTGATTTTATTTTAACTCTTTTTATGCCACATTTTTTAATCTTTTTAATATCATCTAAAGTTAACCCAGTGCTTCTTTTTTTTACAATTAACTTCCCTTTGTATTTAACATCATTCACAAGCCAATCACCTTCTGTTAATTTCTTTACGCTCACATAACATTCAAATAGTTCTTTCTCAATATCCTTTAAGACAAATAGTGCAACAAGTGATATTATTATAAAGAAAGATAAAAACGCAATTAATGGGCTAAGGAATAAGAAAAACAACAAAGATAATACAAATGCAACAGGCAATATAATTGCTTTTTCATGAATTTTTTTCTTTTTTAATGCTAGTAAATACACACTTAATATTCCATAAATTGCACCAACTATAAGCACATTAAATAAGTAATTGAAAAAGAAAGGTATCCTTTCTCCAGGAAAAGAACTAAATAATATGGAAAGTCCAAGCATTACTTTAACATCTCCTCCGCCCCATTGCCCGCTTTTATACATTAAATAAGAAAAAGCTCCAAGAATTAAGAATGAAAGGGGTATCCAAGAAATTATTCTTATATCTTTTTCTGCTAAGAACCAAAGGACTCTTATGAACATAGCTCCACATATCAATAGGTTGCTTAAATAATCCGGCACTTCTCTTGTTTTCAAATCTATGTAACTTGCAATTGAAAGGATAATTATCCCAAATGCTAATGTTAACAAAAACATAACAAAGAATAAATATCATATGTTTTTATTTCTTTTTATGGCGTTGTATTTGATTGGGCTTGGTATCTGGGATGAAAAAGATATATCTTTAAAAGGATTAGAATGTGCAAAAAAATGCGAGTTTATTTTTATGGAGGAATACACATCAAAGCTTGGAGTGGATAAAAAAGAGATAGAAGCCATTATAGGAAAGGAGATAACTCTTCTTTCAAGAAAAGACGTTGAGCAAACTAACAGTTTGTTAAAGTTCGCAAAGGAAAAAGATGTTGCTTTCTTAGTTGGTGGAGATCCTTTAACTGCTACAACGCATATTCATTTAATACTAGAAGCAAAAAAACAAGGAATAAGAACAAAAGTTATTCACTCTTCCTCTATCTACACTGCTGTTTGCGAGGCTGGACTTTTTATTTATAAGTTTGGAAAAAGCTGTTCTATCCCATTTCCAAAAAAAGATTATAATCCAACGTCTTTTTACGATGTAATTGTTGAAAATAAAAAAAGGGGACTTCATACTTTAGTCTTTTTAGATATTAACAAGGAAGAAAACAAATTTATGAAAATAAATGATGCATTGAAAAGGTTGTTAGAAATAGCAAAGGAAAGAAAAGATAATACAATCACACAAGAAACACTTGTTGTGGGTTTTGCAAGAATGGGTTCAGATAATCAAATAATTAAGTTTGGGAAAATCAAAGATTTACTTGAATTTGATTTTGGCTCACCACAACACACACTTGTTGTTCTTGGAGATTTACACTTCATTGAAAAAGAGGCTCTTGAGATGTATCAATAAATTTTAAAGTCAATAACAACTCTCCAAACTCGTGGGGCAAGTTGTCCACACTTTTTCTTGTTTAGTATTCTTGTTTTTCTTCCATATTCTTTTTCAGCTTCTTTTATTTTCTTTACAGCCCCTTCAAACAATTCTTCTTCTTTCAAGAAATAATAAAAATGAACAATTGCTCCTTTTTTTGCAACATAAAAAGCAACATCTAAAAACTCTCCAGAATGCGCTGGCAAGTTCATAATTACTCTATCTGCTTTTTGTTTCCACTTATGTTTTTTAACAACTTCTCTACAATCTCCCACATATGCTTCAATCTTGTTTTCAACCTTGTTTATTCTTGCATTTTCTTTCAAATATTTTATTGCATATGGGTTTATGTCTATTGCAACAACCTTTTTTGCTCTTTTTGCAGCTGGAATAGCAAATGGTCCAACACCAGCAAATAAATCAAAAACAACCTCGTTTGGTTTTATTTGATTAATTACTCTTAAATGTTCTGAACCAAGTCTTGGAGAGAAATAAACTTTGTTTAAGTCAAGTTTGAATTTAAATTTATTTTCGATGTGAACTGTTTCTGTTCTTTTTTCTCCAGCTATCACTTTTACAGGCCTTATCCTTTCTTCGCCAGCTGTCGGCCCAATTTTTTTAACAACAACTTTAACATTTTTATGAACCTTCATTATTGCTTCAGCAATTATTTTTTCTTTTGATTTTAGTTCCTCTGGTATTTCAACTTGCGCTATGTCTCCAATTATATCAAAGCTTCTTCTAACCAATTTAAGTTCTTCATCACTTAGCTTTCCCTTTAAAACCTCTTTAAGGCTCACCATTTAGAATTGAACCTCTTCCAAGAGTTGTTGAAACTTTTACATTATCTCCAATTTTACATCCAACATCAAGAATAGAATTTACAATATGACAATTATTACCAATCTTGTTATCTTCAAATATTACTGAATTTTTTATTAAACAGTTTTTTCCAATTTCCGTGCCTTTGTAAATGACAACAGGGCCTATAAGTTTTGTACCCTCCCCAATTTTTACATCTTCATCAAGCCAGTGTTTTTTTCCATATTTCCTTAAAATATATGCAACAGCTTCAAGATATGAAGAAGGCCTTCCAACATCAACCCAAAAACCATTGTGTATGTACCCGTTTAGCACCCCACCTTTTTCAATTATTATTGGAAACAACATGCCAGTTGAATCTAAAAATTCATTTGGAATATACTTCACAATTTCTGGCTCCATTATATAAACCCCTGTTGCAATTAAGTTGCTTGGCTCTTCTCCAATTGCAGGCTTTTCAACAAATTCAACTATTTTATTACCATCTAATTTTACAACACCATATCTCCACGGTGTTTCTGTTCTTGCTAATGCAATTGTTGCAATAGCATTGCTTTTTTTATGAAACTCAAACATTTCTTTTAAGTTAATATCAGTTATATTATCTCCAAGTATCAATGCAAATGTTTCTTTAATTCCTGATTTTTCAACAGCATATTTAATTGCGCCAACACCGCCAAGTTTCTTTGGCTCTTTTATAAAATTAATTTTTGCATTAACTTTGTTTTCTAAAAAGTATTTTTCAATAGATTCAAATAGCTCATGACTCCCAATAGAAATCCATATTTCATTAAATCTATTTTCAATTAAGAAATCAATTATATGTCTAAGCATTGGCTTATCAACTATTGGAAGCATGTGCTTTGGCCTAATAAATGTTAATGGTTGCAATCTTGTTCCAAATCCTCCAGCAAGTACAATTGCTTTCATTTTCTACCTCTCAAATAGTTTAATGTGTCAACAATAGCATCTCTTATACTATACTTTGGTTTCCATCCAATTTTTTTAATTTTCTTAGTTGAAAGCAACATTTTTGGTACATCTCCTGGCCAACCTATTTTTCCACCTTTGTAAATAAATTTTGGATTTAATCCAAGTTCTTTTGAAACAATTTTTGCAATTTCTTTAACAGTTATTTGCTCTTCACTCCCGATATTATAAACATCAAAAGATTTTTTTAAATATCCAGCAGCTAAAACTGATGCATCAACGCAATCTTTAACATGTAGATATGATTTCTTTTGTGTGCCATCTCCAAGTATTTCAAGTTTTTTTGGGTTTTTCTTCAACTTGTTATAAAAATCATAGATTATGCCATGTGTTAAACGTGGTCCAATTATATTAGCATATCTTAATGCTAAGCATTTTATTCCATAAAGATTTGAATAGCTCATCATGTAATTTTCACTTGATGCTTTTGCAGCGCCATAGTTACTTATTGGCTTAATTGGTGCATCTTCTGGTGTTGGCATTTTTGCAATGCCATAAACAACAGAACTTGACGAAAAAACAAATTTCTTTACATCGTTTCTTCTTGCAGCTTCTAAGACATTTAAAGTTCCCTTTGCATCTATCTCAAAGTTTTCAACAGGTTTAAAATAGCTTTTTCTTACATCAGGGTCAGCTGCAAGATGATATATGATATCAACATTCTTTGACACTTTCACAATTTTGTTTAAATTTAAAATGTCGCCTTTAATAACTTCACATTTAATCCCTTTTAGAAATTCTTTTTTTCCACTTGAAAAGTTATCATAAACAATAACCTCATGTTTTTTTGAAAGTTTTTCAACTAAATGACTCCCAATAAATCCAGCCCCACCAGTTACCAAAACCCTCATTTTCACAACCTTTATTAATTTTTTACTAATTTCTTAATTCATGTCAGAGTTTAAAAAGATAGTGAAAGGCTCATTACTTGTTTTTATTTCTATGACTTTGGCTTATTTATTTGGATATTTATCCAAAGTTGTTCTTGCACGATATTTGGGCCCTTCACAACTTGGACTTTACACCTTATCACTTACTGTTTTATACATATTTACGTCTTTTGCAATTTCTGGATTTGGCACATCTTTAACTTATTTTTACTCAAAAGAAAGAAGAAAAAAAGAGTTTGTTTCAACGATTTTCTTAACAAGTTTTCTTATCTTGCTTATTATTTCAATTACAATCTCAATGTTTCCAAATCTTCTTCACATAGTATTTAAAGATGAAAACCTAATCAGCTTAGCATGGTTAATTTCAATCTTTATCTCATTTTATGGCTTAACAAGGATTTCATTTTCTGTTCTTCGTGGGCAAGAAAGAGCAGGCATGTATGCCCTTTTTAATTTGTCTATTCCTACCTTGTACTTAATTGCTCTTTTATTTCTAAAAGTTAGATTAGCATATCATGCTTTACTTTTGTATGTCCTTGTTTACATTTTAATTGGCTCAGTTGTTATATTAAAATTTATAAAAAACAATCTTACAAAACCAAATTTTTCATTACTTAAGAAAGTGTTCCCCTTCACTGTTGTTTTGTTTCTTGTTGAGATTTTGTTTCAATTTAGAAGATGGACAGATGTTTGGATGTTAAGCTGGCTATCGAATTTATCTAACATAGGATTTTACAGCGTAGCTATTTCAACAGCTTTTGCATTTAATGCTGTTTTGCTTGCATTTAACTTTCTTTATCTACCTGTTTCAACAAGATTGCTAAATCAAAACAAGCTTCATGAGCTAAGGAAGATTTATAACAAAATCTGTTTTCTAATCACTTTGGTGATTGCACCATTTTGTGTTTTGCTTTTTGTTTTTGCTCCTCAATTTATTAGAATTGTTTTTGGAAAAGCTTACTTAGCTTCTGTTTTTCCGTTTAGAATTCTTACTCTTGCTGTTTTAATAAACTCTATGTTTGGCCCAAATTGGACGAACTTGGTTGCAAAAGGCGAAAAGAAAATCCTCATTTTTCTTGCAATATTTACTCTTCTTTTAAATGTTATTTTAAATTATTTTATGATTCCTATATGGGGTATTGTTGGAGCAGCAACTGCAACAGCAATTTCAATAATTTCTTGGAATATTTTAACATCTTCTATTCTTTGGATTAAACAAAGAATGACTCCATTTTCTAAACAAATGATTAAGTCCTTAATTATATCGATTGTCCTTATCACGCCTTTAATTTTCTTATCAACATTGTACAACTTTTCACTTATTTACGCATCATTACTTTCTGTTGTTTATCTGGGAGCATACGTCTTTTTCATAAACATATATGTAATAAGAATTAAAGATGTCTTTAATTATCTTCTTTCAATTTCTTAAGAATTATGTCTTTGAATTCTGTAAGCTTTGGCTTACCCAAGTCTATTTTTCTATTTAATGACCAAAAACCATAGTCAGAATGATCTCCAAATTTACCAATTGCCTTCATTCCATGATCAGATATTACTAAAACTGTTTTTCCAAGCTCCCTTGCTTTTCTTGCTATTTCGTCCATTTCTTTATAGAGTATTTTCATAAGTGTTTTATTTCCAAAGTTTAAATGCCCAATGACATCTACAACACTAAAGTATGCTATTATTAAATCATGATTTTCTTTAAGCGCTTTTTCAAATTCCTTTTTGATTTTTTTATGATGCTCTAATGCTAATTTATTATACTCTTCTTTTATTTTCTCTTTATCTTCTTCTTCAAAAAACTTTTTTAATAAAATTCTTTCTTTGTCGTGTTGTTCTAAATCATAGGAAAAACCAGGCAAGTCGATCACTTTTGGGTTCTTAAATTTTGATACAAATGTTTCATTAACATTCACTCTATAGTGCCACATTTCCTTATCTCCAAGAGAAAGTATTTCTTTCTCTTTATTTTTCCCAGTTAAAAAAGAGCTCCACAAAACCATTGTTCTTGGTTGAGAGAATTCCGATATGTCTGTTTTTCCATATACCTCTTGCTTTAAATTTTTACAATCAAATTCTTCAACCAAGTTATATTCTAATGCATCAATTGCTATTATTATCACAGCCATCACCAGTTATTATTCCACCTGCACAAGTGTCTTGTCTCTGAAGTACAAATCTGCCAAGTGGCGGAATCTCATTAAAGCTTTCAACAACAACGGGTTTTTCTGTCTTTATTACAACATCAGCAACGTTTCTATTTTCAATGATTTTTTTATCAAGTGTTTCTAATGTGGCAGAATCAATAACTCTTTTTATTTTCATTTCACACATAACTTCTTGAGTTGCGCATTTAAACAAAAGTCTCTCACCTTCTTTATACGGCTCCTTATCCATCCAAAATATGTGGGCATTAATTTCTTTTGTCACAATCGGTTGTTTTTCATCTTTTTTTGATATGATGTCCCCTCTGTCAACAAACACCTTATCTTCTGTTGTTAAACCAATGCTTTCTCCAGCACTTGCTTTATCTATCTCCCTCCCATACTTTTCCACACTTTTTATTTTTGTAACCTCTCCGCTTGGATAGATTTTTATCTCATCACCTTTGGATATAACACCGCTTGCAATTCTTCCAACGATTACCCTTTTATCAAAGTTATAAACATCTTGGACAGGTAATCTAAATGGCTTTTCATCAAGTTCTTTAATCTTTTCAAAAGAATCTAACGCTTCTAAAACAGTGGGTCCATCATACCAGGATAAATTTTCACTTTTTTTAGCTATAAAATCTCCATTTTTTGCAGAAATTGGAATTATATACTTTGGCTCAATTGAAATTGTTTTTAAAAACTCAAGCAATTCTTTTTTAACTTCCTGAAATCTTTCTTTGCTATAATCAACCAAATCCATTTTATTAATTACAACTATTACTTGCTTTAAACCAAGCATACTCAAGATATATGCATGTCTTCTTGTTTGTTCTTTTATTCCTTCTTTTGCATCAACAATTAAAATTGCTGCTTCTGCTTGCGATGCACCTGTTATCATGTTCTTAAGAAATTCTACATGTCCTGGTGCATCTATTATAGCATATTCTCTTTTTTGTGTTTTAAAGAAAGATTGTGTGGTGTCTATTGTTACACCTTGTTTTCTTTCCTCCTCAAGATAATCTAACACATATCCAAATTCAATTTCCTTGCCTAAGGCTTCACAAACTTCTTTTATTTCCTTTATCTTTGATTCTGGAAGAGAATCTGTATCATAAAATAACCTTCCTATTAAAGTTGATTTCCCATGGTCAACATGCCCAACAATAACTATTTTTAGTCTTTCCATATTTTCACCAATTACATGTATCCAAGAGCCCTTAGTTTTTGCATTGCATGGGCTTCTTCCTTATCTTGTGCACGTCCACTTCTTTCAGCAATTTTACTTGTCTTTATTTCTTCTATTATTTCATCAACTGTTTTAGCATTGGAATCAATTGGCTTAGTACATGGCATGCATCCCAAACTTCTGTATCTTTTACCATTTTTTGCAAAGTATAAGGGATTAACAGGTAGTTTTTCTCTTTTTATATATTTCCATATATCTAACTCTGTCCAATGAAGCAATGGGTGTACTCTTATATGTTGTTCACTTTCTTTTTGTGTTTTGAATTGATCCCATAATTCGGGTGGTTGATTTTTGTAATCCCAATAAAAATCTTTATTTCTTGGAGAAAAAACTCTTTCCTTCGCCCTTACACCATGTTCATCTCTTCTAATACCTAAAAGTAAAGCATCAAACTTGTGTTCTTCAATTGTTTTTTTCAAAGCCTCTGTTTTCCTTATTGTACAACATTTTAACTTATCCTTTGGTCCTATGCCTAATTTTTCAGCCTCTTCATAATTTTTTGATATTATTAAATTTAAGTTCCATTTTTTTACACACCAATCTCTAAATTCATACATTTCCTTAAAATGCAATCCAGTATCTATGTAAATAACAGGGAACGGCACTCTTCCAAAAAAAGCTTTTCTTACAAGCCAAAGAAGTGTTGTTGAGTCTTTTCCCACGCTCCAAAGCATTCCAATCTTATGAAATTTTCTATACGCTTCTCTTATTATGAAAATGCTTTCATTTTCTAAAGCATCTAAATGATCCATTTTCTTCACCTATAAATATCCAAGAGATTTTAACCTCTTTTTTACATGTTCTATTTCTCCCCTATCAAATTCGCTTTTTCCTGCAACTATTTCTCTTAATACAAATGTTACATAGTCTGAAAGCGACTTAAACCCAGTATTTTTAATTAATTTCTTTACTTTTTTTGCTAATTCTACAGGTATGGAAACAGTTGTATATGTTGTCATATAGAAATTATAATTATATATAATTATAAACTTTTCGCTTAAAGATAACCCAGCTGTTTAAGCCTTTCTTTCATTTTTTCTTCATCTTCTTGTGAAATTTCCTCTTCATCTGTAACCAATTCCTTTAAAATGAATTCTAAATACTCGTTCACGTTTTTAAATCCACTTTCTTTTGCATTTTTTTCAAGAGCTTTGTACAACTTATCTGAGATTTCGATTTTTACCATGTTTAATACCTCTTAGTTTGTTAATCAATCTCTTTCTATTGAAGTAGTGAGTTCTTTTAAGTTTTATTTTTCCAACTTCTTTTAACAACCTTTGGCGCAATATAGAAATTTCTTCAGTAGATGCTGTTCCATTGTTTACATACACAATCTCTTCTCCATCCTCACGCAAGATTAATTCTACTCCATTTTCTATAGTTGCAGCCATGTATTGAGAAGTTTCCTTAAGTATGTCCTTCTTAATACCTCTATATCTTAATGATAGTGGTATTTTAGTGGTAAATGTATCAAGCCCATAGTACTCTATGAAAATATTCTTTTGTGATAACTTGAAGTTATTAAGAATCATAAAATAAACATCCTTTAAACTCACTTCTTTTTTTATATGGGTGTGTTTATTATTTGGAAATTTGATAATAAGCGGTATTTTGATTACTTCAGGATATAAATCTAATTCATGTCCAAAATATCCATGCTCACCAAGAAATTCTCCGTGATCAGACGTGAATATAAATATGGTGTTCTTTAGGAGATTGTTTTTTTTGAATATATAATACAATTCCTTTAACTTAGTATCAAGATAATACAAACCAGCATCATATGCATTATTAATTAGCTCTAAATCTTTTGTATGATTTTCTCTCATAAATTCTACTATTTCTACTCTATCCTGTGGCGCATTAAACATTTTTTTTATCCTCTTTGGAGCATCATATGGTGAATGCGCTTCTAAGTAATTAATAAAAATAAAAAACGGTTGCTTCAATGTTTTTATTTCCTTTTCGATTATTTTGTTTGTTTTATTAGCACCTTTGTCATGGAACGAAGTGTTTCTTATTCTTGACGCTATACGAGATAGTAATATCTTTATAAATTCTTTTACTTTTTTACGACGTACACTGAATACAAAAAGTTTGAATACTCTCTTTATAAAACTTTTTTCGTATGTTCGAAGTTGAAAAATTTTTTTGATTAGTGTTTCATCTTCAGATAACAGCTCGTTCTTTTGTTCAATTATCGAGTAAAATTTATCGAATCCTTTATCAAAACCTGTTAAAGCTGTTATAAGAGGATTGTTAGATACGCCAAAGGTGTGATATCCCATCCTTTTCATTTTTTCTGCTAAAGTTTCTGTTCTGAGTTTATCTTCTATACCAATAACATAATGTTCTGATTGGTTTTTTCCCGTGAAAAGAGTTGCATGAGAAGGTATAGTCCATGGTGCGTTAGAATACGCATTTTCATACAATATTGATTTTTTAGATATCTTATTTAAAAATGGCATTGTATTTCTCTGGTACCCATACATAGGTAAATTCTTTGCTCTCACGGTGTCCATTATCACCAATACAATATTTGGTTGACTCATTCCATTATTCTTTTTTCTTAGCGTATTTATATATTTTATTAGAATTGTCTATTTTTTATCGATCTCTTGCAACATTTTTCACCAAGCTTAAACTTACATGCCCACCATATAGAGTTGTGAATTATCATTACCCACGTCATAGCGGCTCTTAAAAAAGTTGCAAAGAGAGACTCTTGCTTTATTGTTTTTTAATAAATAACTTTAAATGCGATAAAATGATGATATTGATTATCTTGAAAGTTTGCATGGAATAATGAGATGAACAAGCATTTATTTTTGGCTTAAAATCTGTTGTGTGATAGAAAGTGAAAATAACTTTATCGACAGAATGGTTTTTGAAGAGTAATGGTGTTTCTAGGGTTGTGTATGACTTAGCTACTGAATTGTCTAAGAGACATGATGTATCTGTTGCAGCGTACTCCCACAAGATAGACAAGGACTTATCTAAAGATGTCAATGTTCTTCCAATTAAATATTCTCGTTTTAAATACTATAACATACTTAATTTTAAAAGAGTGTTGAAAAATAACCACCCGGACATTTTACACTCACACACTTCCTTGGGTATATCTGCCAAGTTGGTTGGTATCCCCTACCTCTCAACATATCATGGGTGGGGTATATTTGAGGATTTATTATATGGTGGGGGTTGTTTCTTAGTTAGGTTGGCATATACCCTTCCTGTGCAGTATCTCTCTCTAAAAGGAGCCGATAGGGTTACAACTGTATCTAAATTAGTAAAATATAGATTGAAAAGAGTTGGTATAACTTCAAAAGTAATACCCAATGGCGTAAGTAATACTTTTTTCAACGTGTCCCACAAACGCAATAATCTTTTTAGACTTTTATCAGTTGGCACTGTTTCTTATAGGAAAGGTGGACATATTCTTTTTGAAGTCATGAAAAAATTAAGCAAGAGCCATGTAGTATTGGATGTTGTTGGCAGGGTGGGAGATAGGGATATTATTAATAATTTGAATAAACTCAACAATGTGTATTATTGGGGTGTTGTTCGCGATATTATAGATTACTATTCAACTGCAGATGTATTGTTATTTCCATCGTTATTTGAAAGCTTTGGTTTAGTTATATTGGAAGCAATGGCTGCAGGGTTGCCCGTGGTAGCATTTGATATTCCGCCTATGAATGAATTAATAGTACACGAAAAGACAGGTATGTTAATCCCGCAAGATAAAAATTACATAAACTCATTTGCTAATGCCATATTAAAATTAAAAGAGGATGAGTCACTTTATAGACGTTTATCTAAGAATGCTAAAAACTTTGCTAAGCAATTTAAATGGAATAAAATTGCTAAGCTCTATGAAAAGGAGTATAAACATGTTCTAAACAATCACTAGTTACTCAACTGCTTTCTTATATACTTTAAGTGTTTCTCTGGCACATTTTTCCCATGAGAACTTAGCAGCCTGTTTTATACTTTCTTTTGATTTTTTGTTTCTAAAATGTTCGTCAGAAATGACCTTTTCTATTGTGGCACTTATAGAGTTCACATCATAAGGGTTAACATATATGCCTGCCTTTCCAGCTATTTCGGGAGCAGAATATGTGTTAGAAGTTATAACTGGCGTGCCACACGCCATAGCTTCTAATATTGGGAATCCAAAGCTTTCATGAAATGAAGGAAATATGAAAGCTTTGGCACCATTATATAAGTATAGCATTTCTTCATCATTTAACCATCCAGTTAGCATAACATCTTCCTCCAATCCATATCTTTTGATAAGGTACAATATCCTTGATTTGTAAATGTTTAAATCTCCACCAATAACAAAAAGTGGTTTCTTTTCAATTAAACTTAGCGCCTTTAAAATATTAGGAATATTTTTTGTTGGTCGATACTTGCTTGCATGAAATATAAAATCACGAGTTATTCCAAATCTACTTTGAAGATATTCATCAACACTCTTTTTTTTAAGTTTTTTAAATTTTTCAGTTGAAATCCCATGATAGACAGTATTAACTTTTGATGGATGTACTTTTAGAATATTTATAGCTTCATTCCTTTCAGCATCGGATACTGTGATGCATTGGTCCACGTTTTTAC
>JAGGWW010000019.1 GCA_021163365.1 Nanobdellota archaeon | reverse complement strand
TTTATAAAAAACTCAAAGAGCATCCAGAAATTCTTGCAGAGCCAATTCAAACGATACTAAGAAGAGAAGGATATTCTGGGGCGTATGAAAAGCTAAAAGAACTAACAAGGGGTAGGAAAGTAACATTGGATGATTTATTGAAGTTTGTAAGCGAGCTTGATGTTTCAGAAGAAGTTAAGGAAGAATTATTTACTTTAATAAATAAAGGCCCAGCAGCATATGTAGGGGAAGCACAGCATATTGTTGATGAAGTAACTTTTATTGATTAAAGATATAAATCTCCTTTTTCTTTTATTTTAATATGAAATTTGCAGTTATTGCTGATTATTTTGAAAAGCTTGAAGCAACCACAAAAAGATTAGAGATGTTTGACATTCTCTCAGAGCTTTTTAAAAAAGCAAAGCCATCAGAAATAGATAAGCTTGTATATATATGTCAAGAGAGAATAAAGCCACCTTATGAAGGAATAGAGATAGGAATGGCAGAAAAGATGCTTGAAAAAGCAATTGCAAGAGCAACTGGGACAGATTTGAAGAAAGTAAGCAGTTTGTATAAGAAAAAAGGAGACTTGGGTTTGGTTGCTGAGGCACTTGCATCAAAACAAAGCTTTAAGCTTGTTAAACCAAAAGAACTAACACTTAATGATGTTTATGAAGGATTCTTAAAAACAGCTTTAACTTCTGGTGCTGGTGCTGTTGAAAGAAAGATTTCAATCATTTCTGGTTTATTAAGCAGGGCAAACCCAAAGGAAGCAAAATACATATCAAGATTTGTGATTGGTAGACTTAGGCTTGGAATTGGTGACCCAACAATTATGGATTCATTGTCAAAAGCAAAGGTTGGTGATAGGAGTTTAAGAGAAAAAATAGAAAGAGCATATAACTTATGTTCTGACTTGGGGCTTGTTGCAAAAACGCTTTTTGAAAAAGGTGAAAAAGCATTAGAGAAGTTTAAAGTTACACCCGGAAAACCTATTAGGATGGCTCTTGCTGAAAGATTGCCAAGCTCAAAAGACATAGTTAAGAAGATTGGAAAGTGCGCAGTAGAAGCTAAGTATGATGGATTTCGTTTGCAATGTCATAAGATTGGCAAAAAGGTTTTCCTTTTTTCAAGAAACTTAGAAAATATGACACACATGTTTCCAGAGATTGTTGATGCTGTTAAAAGATTAAGACATAAAGAGATAATCTTTGAAGGTGAAGCACTTACTTATAATGAAGCCACAGGAGAACTTTATCCGTTTCAGGTTACAATTACAAGAAAAAGAAAATATGAAATAGAAAAGGTTGCTGAAGAACTTCCTTTAAGGATGTTTGTTTTTGATTTGCTTTATGTTGATGGAAAAGATTATACGCAAGAACCTTATATTAAGAGAAGAAAGAAACTTGAAAGCATTTTCAAAAAAGAAGATATTCTCCAACCTTCAGAAATGATTATTACAGATAATCCAGAAGAAATAGAAAGGTTTTTTGAAAAAGAGGTTTCAGCTGGACTTGAGGGTGTAATGGCAAAACGTTTAGATGCTCCATACTCTGCTGGTGCAAGAAATTATAACTGGATTAAGTTAAAAAGAAGTTACAAAGGTGAACTTGCAGATACAATTGATGTTGTGATTGTTGGTTATCTTAAAGGAAGAGGTATGAGAGCGAAGTTTGGGATTGGCGCAGTTCTTGTTGCTGTTTATGATGATAAGGAAGATGTTTTTAAAACAATTGCAAAAGTTGGAAGTGGATTTTCAGAAGAACAATGGGTAGAGCTAAGGAAAATGCTGGATAAGATTGCAGTTAAGCATAAACCAGCAAGGGTTGATTCGCTTATAAAGCCAGATGTTTGGGTTGAGCCAAAGTATGTTATAACTGTAAATGCTGATGAGATAACAAGAAGTCCTTTGCATACAGCTGGAAGAACTGAAAAACATAGCGGGTTTGCATTGAGATTTCCAAGAGCTGTTAGCTTTATTAGATTTGACAAAAAACCAGAAGATGCAAACACAGTAAAGGAAATTGAAAAGATGTTTAAGATGCAAAAGAAAAAGTGATTTCTATGAATATTAAAGATTTAGTTAAAAGGGAAGCTAAAGATTATGCTAGAATAAAAGCTGTTTGCAAACATTTTAATGAATGTGGTGGTTGCTTTTTTCAAGATATATCTTATAACAATCAGCTTGAGATAAAGAAAAAGGTTCTTGAAAAACTTGGTTTTGAAATAAAAGGTGTTTTTCCATCGCCAAAGATTTGGTATTATAGAAATAGGATGGATTATGTTTGTGCTTTTAATAAAATTGGATTAAGAAAAAGAGGAACTTGGAAAGAAGTTTTTCACATAAGTGATTGCAGGCTTCTTTCAAAAGAAAGCAATGAGATTCTTCAGGAGATAAAAGAGCTTGCGCAAAAGTACAAAATTGATTTTTACGACTTTATAAATCACACTGGTTACTTAAGTTATGTTGTAATAAGAGAAGGGAAGTTTACAAATCAAAGGATGATTTCGTTTGTTACGAAGTCAAGAGATAAGAAGATTTTAAAGCTTATACAAGAGATTGATTCTGACAGTGTTGTTTGGTTAGTGAACGAATCCATGTCTGATGTTTCTTTTGGAGAGCTTGTTTCTCACAAAAATAAAGATTTTATCTTAGAAGAGTTTGAAAAGGTAAAGTACATAATTAAGCCAAATAGTTTTTTTCAAACAAATCCTTTTCAAGCTTTAAATGTTTTTAAGAAAATTAAAAAAATTGTGCATGGTTCTAAAAGTGTTCTTGATTTGTTTTGCGGCGTTGGTGCTATTTCTTTGTTTATAAGCGATGGTGTTGATGATGTTGATGGAATAGAACTTTCAGAAGAAGCAATTAAATGTGCAAAGAATTCAGCAAAGATGAATGACATTTCAAATGTAACTTTTAATGTTGGCGATGCAAGGAAACTAAAGCTTGAAAAGAAATATGATTTTGTTATTGTAGACCCGCCACGGCAAGGGCTTGGCAAAAAACTATGCAAGAAATTAAATTCGTTTGATAGGATTGTTTATATGTCTTGTAACCCAATATCTCAAAAAGAGGATTTAAAACATCTTGAGCACAATGTTGTTGAGCAATATGCTTTTGATATGTTTCCTCACACACCACATGTTGAAACTCTTTTAGTTCTTGAGAAATAGGCAAATTAGTTTTTCATAATACTTAAATATTCTTTTAGAGTTTTTAAACTTAAGCCGGGGTCGCCTAACCTGGTATGGCGCAGGCCTGGAGAGCCTGTTTCCCGTAAGGGATTTCTGGGTTCAAACATCAGAACCGCCAGCGGGTTCCGACATGAGAACCTCCACCGGGTTCTCATTCACTCCAGGAACCGAACAGGTTCCTCCCGCGACCGGTCTGATTGAGCGTCCCAGCCCCGGCGTTTTATTATATTTAAGTGACTACATTTTCAAAAAATTTTTATATCTTGAGATTTATGGGTTTAATATGAAACAAATTCCTTACAGAAGACTATTTGAAACTATGATTGTTAAAAAAGAAGATTTAGCAAAAGCTATAAGAGTTGTATATAACAATAGGCTAGCCCCTAAAGAAAGCGAAGATTATGCTTTATTCTTACTTTCTTTTTTTGGATATGGTGACTATATGCTTGATAATTTTTTGTTAAATGAAGATAGAGACATATTCAACATGTTTGCTGATGAAGATATTGTTCTGCCTGTATATGATGAAATGGAAATTTATGATGGAAGAAATTGGAGAATTTTAATGTGGCAACTTAATAAACAGCTGATTTTTAACATATCTTACGATATCATTGATGAATTTGATTTAGCTTTAGAAAACAGCGACGATAATGATAGGTTGCTAAGGGTGTTAAATTCCATGATAAGTGGGCAAAGATATTTTGGTGAATTAGAATATTTTTTAACAAATGAAAGTTATACATCAGAGGATTTAAGGAAAGACTTAGACACACTTAAAAAAGCTGGTATAATCATAGAAGTAAATGATGGTATTGATTTTATATACAAGATAACAGATAAATATTTTAGACTTGTAAGACAAAATGTTCAAGACTTTTTAATGTCTAAGGATGTAAATCAAATGCTGAAAGAATTACAACACATGGGTTTTCATATAACTGAAGAAAGATTAAAGGAAATTCTTGAAATAGATTATGAAAATTATCAAGATTTTATGTACAAACGTTTTCTTAAAAAAGAGTTTGAAAAGTATAAAACAATGTACAACCGGTTAAAATTAAAAGTAGCTGATGAAATCGAACATGATGAGGAGATAAAGGAGATTGTTGAAAAGGGAGATAAAATCATAAATGACGAAGGAAATCTTGAAAATAGATTGCAAAGGTTAAGAGATTTGGTTATTTCCTTTAACATGAGGTTAGATAAAATAAAAAATGCGGAAATGCACTATGAAGAAATCCAAAAACTAGAAACTAAAGAAACCAAGTATTTGACTATAAGCACTTTTGACTTAAGTTCTTATCTTTTGTTAATTGGTATGGATGAAAAAACAGACAAAAAAACGCTAATCGATTTAGTTGAGAAAGTTTATGAAAAAGCAGGTTATGCATTCCCAAGAGGTTCAGCCCATAGTTTTTACCGAAATATTGTTGCATCAAAGAAATTAAAAGCGCGCGCAGAGGAAGGTAATGCCGAAATAATTTTATCTTTATTTTTTGATGTAAGAATTTTAAAGGATATTGCAGCTTACACAATTTCCGTAGCTAAAGATAAGAATTCTTTAAAAAAGGAGTTAAACTCTGTTGTTAAAAAAACCTATGAGATTTTAGATAAAACAAATTATGAAGAAGCAGCAAGCATGCTTGAAATGATTTTAGAGGCAGGAAATTTAGAAGATTTTGCAAAAGGTGGCAGTGCAAAAGCGATTAGAAAACTAATGAGTAGAAAAATCGAATTTGACGATGTAATAGAAGATATCGCTGACTTTTTGAGAACCTTTAACGTTAGTAAGGAAAATGAAGTTAGACATATTTTAAATAAACTTTTAGGCGGAGATGGATTTGACATCGAATATGTAGTTGAAAACTATCTTAACGGAAGAATACCAAGTGGTAATTGGTTAAATGTGAGTAAGATTCTTTTGGAAAAAAATATTGGAATTGTTGAGTTGTTTAACGAATTAGAAGAGCCCGAAAAAGTTATTTAGATAACAAGAATATGTAATCTTTTTCCTCTTCTACAAATTTTTTTATCTTAAAATATTTAGAGAGCTTTCTTTTTATGTCACTTAATTTCTTGTTCCTTTTTAAAACAGTTAAAAGGACTATGCCTTTTGAAACTCTTTTCATTTCTTTTAGAACTTTATCCCAATTTCTTATATCTTGAATTACAGTGAAGGACACAACTTTATCAAATTTTTTGTCTTCAAATGGTAGGTGGCGAGCGTCTCCAACTATGTATGTTATGTTATCAGCAAGCCTTGCTCTTTTTATCATTTCTTCTGAAATATCAAGCCCAACAACAAAATTAACATATCTTGCTATCTTTTGTGTTATTATTCCTGTTCCACAACCAACATCAAGAACATTATCCTTTTTTGAAAACCTTATTAGTTTTTTTGCAACGTTCCACTTCCTAAGTTGCTCTTTTCCATATAATTCATCATATCCTTTTGCTATTTTATTGTAGTAATCTTTTGTTTTCATTAATTTTTTAAGTAACAGATGTATTTAAAAGTCTTATGATTAATGTTGTTTATTTTAAGAAGAAAACAATTATGGAGTCAAACGTATCTGAGAAAAGAGCTTTAGATTTAATAAAGTCAAAGAATCACTGCTGGATTGATGTTATTGATGCATCAAAAGAAGATATCGCAAGACTTCTAAAGATTTTATTTCCAAAATATCACTCATTAATCTTTGAAGACTGCATTGAAGAAACAAGACCAAAAATTGATTTTTATGAAAATTTTGTTTTCATGGTTTTTAAGGTTTATTCAAAGAATTTAACTCATTCGCAAATAAACATAATTCTTGGAAAAGATTTCATTATTTCAATTAGAAAAAGTGATTTAGATTTAAATCCTGTTTACAAGTTTTTTGAAAATACACAAAAAACATCAGACTTTGTTCTTTATAAGATATTAGCTCTTATGTTTGATAAAAGATACGTCATTCTTGAAAAAGAAGAGGAAGAATTAAACAAATTTGAAAATCTTGCTTTAATTAAGCCCACACCACAGCTTTTAAGAAAAATGTTGCGTGCAAGGAGAAAGATTTCTTCATTTAAAAGAAATTTATTACATGAGAGAGAAGTTTTAACAATTTTAGTAAGAGATGAAATTCCTTTTATTAAAAAAGAAACACGTGTTTTTTTGAAGGATGCGTATGATGACATTGTTCATCTTATGGATGTTTGTGAAACATTAAGGGAAGTAGTATCAAACGCAATTGATATTTACTTATCAAGTGTTAGCAATAAGATGAATGAAATAATGAAAACACTGACAGTAATTGCATCATTTGTTTGGATTCCAACTTTAATTGCAGGAATATATGGAATGAACTTTAGAAATGTTTTCCCAAATTGGACAAATGTAAATGGTTTTTTTATTGCCCTTTCCCTTATGGTAATTTCTGTTGTTTTGTTTTATGTTTACTTTAAAAGAAAGAGATGGTTATAATGAAAAAATTTAGATTCTTAGAGCACACAGCAGATATGTACATAGAATCTTGGGGGAATAGCTTAGAAGAAGCTTTTGAAAATGCAGCAATTGGTTTGGGTTTTATGATTGTTGTCTCAGATAATGTTGAGCCAAAAGTTGAAAAAACAATAGAAGTTGAAGCTGAGGATGAAAAAGCACTGCTTTTTGATTTTCTTTCCCAGTTTTTAATTTTTCAAGATGCAGAAAGCCTAATTTTTCATAAAGTAAAAGTTGAGAAAATTGAAAAAAGAAATAGTAAGTTGCATCTTGTGGCAAAGGCTTGGGGTGAGAAATTTAATCCAGAAAAGCATGAAGAAGGAACTCATGTTAAAGCAATAACATATCATTATATGGAAATAAAAAGAGAAAAAAATAAATATCTCATAAAGGTTCTTGTTGATATATAATACTGGTGGTGGTTATGAAGGAGATTAAGGAAATTAAATTAAAAAAAATAAGTGATGTTGAATGGGAGATTCCTAAAGGTGTTATACCTAATATGAATGTTCCTGGAAGAGTTTTTGCATCTGAAAAACTTTTAGAAAAAATGAAACAAGATAGAACACTTATTCAAGGTGCTGGCGTTGCCACTCTTCCTGGCATTTACAAGTATTCAATAATTTTGCCAGATGGACATGAGGGGTATGGTTTTCCAATTGGTGGTGTTGCAGCCTTAGACTTTAAAGAAGGAGGAATTTCACCTGGAGGAATAGGCTATGATATAAACTGCTTAGCTGGAGATTCAAAGGTTATGACAGAATTTGGGTGCCATCTTGAAATAAAGCAATTTAAGGAGTTATTAAGTAAGTACGAAAACAATGGTTTGCTTATGTATAAAGGGAATGTGATGCTTAAGACATTAAATGGTACTAATAGAATAAATATGTTCATGTGGAGAAATGCAAATGAAGGCGAAGTAAAGGAAGTTAAAACATCTCTTGGGTTTTCAATTAAAGCAACATTGGACCACCCATTTTTAACAAAGAACGGGATGATTGAATTAAAAGATTTAAAAGAAGGAGATTTAATAGCAATAGATTTGTTTGAAGGTGTCCCATTTGAAGAGCAAGATTACTTTGTTATAATCGATAGTATTGAAGAGCAGATTGCAAAAGAGCTTTCTAAAAGAGAATTATTCCCTCTTGATTCTAAAAATCCAAAGTTACCAATTATTGCAAGATTGTTTGGATATTTGCTTGGAGACGGAACTGTTTACTTTAGCAGCAATAAAGGTTTTGTTAATTTCTATGGGCAAAAGGATGACTTAGAAAAAATAAAACAAGATTTAGAGAGACTTGGGTTTAAATCATCAATATATAAAAGAAATAGGAAGCATGCGATTAACACACAATATGGAGAAAAGACATTTAATTCTATCTCATATGAGTTACATTGCTCTTCAAAAGCTTTAGCTAAGTTATTTGAGAAGCTTGGATTTCCAATTGGAAGTAAGGTTAATAAGGATTACAAAGTTCCTGATTGGATTTTAAATTCTAAGCCTTGGATTAAAAGATTGTTCCTTGCAGGCTTATTTGGAGCTGAGTTATCAACCCCAAGAACACACAAAAAAACAGGATTTGATTCTCCTGTTCTCTCCTTAAATAAAAACAAAGATTATGTTAACAGTGGTAGAAGATTCTTAATTCAAATTATGAATATGTTAGAAGAATTTGGTGTTAGCAGCAAGATTTCTCAAAGGAAAGAATCAAGCAATAGGTTTGGCGAAGTTTATAGATTAAGATTAATAATTGGCTGCGATGAAAACAATTTGCTAAATCTTTGGAGAAAAATTGGATATGAATATAACTTAAAAAGACAAATTATTGCAAACATTGCGAGTTATTATATTCTACTGAAGAAAAAAGAACACGAGTATAGAAAGATGCTAATAAATAAAATTAAGAAATACAAATCAAGCGGCTTAAAATTAAGCGAGGTAAAGGAATTATTGAAAGGAAAAATAAATGAAAGATTCATAGAGAGGCATTTTTACAGTAACTCTAAAGAAAGAATAAGCTTGGACTTTGTTTCTTTTAATGAGTTTTTGGATAAATCCATGAAAGTTATTGAAACACATGGCGCTTTATTCGATAGGATAACATCAATTAAAGATGCAAAGGAAAACATTGTTTATGATTTTAACGTTGACGTTGAGCACAATTTCATAGCAAATGGTTTTATTGTATCTAACTGCGGCGTCCGTTTAATTAGAACAAATCTTGAGAAAAAAGATGTTGAAGAAAAGATTGAACAAATTTTAAACACTTTGTTTAAGAATGTGCCAAGTGGTTTAGGAAGCAAAGGTAAGACAAGAGTAAAAACACAAGAGGAATTTGATGAAGTTTTGCGATTAGGTGCAAGATGGGCTGTTGAAAAAGGTTTTGGCACAGAAGATGATTTAAAACATATTGAGGAAGAAGGATGCTTAAAATTCGCTGACCCAAAATATACAAGTAAAAATGCCAAAAAAAGAGGTATGCCGCAACTTGGAAGTCTTGGTGCTGGAAATCATTTCTTAGAAATTCAATATGTTGATAAAATATTTGACGAAAAGGTTGCAAAAGTTTTTGGTATTGAAAAAGAAGGGCAAGTTACTGTAATGGTTCATACTGGAAGTAGGGGTTTTGGACATCAAGTTTGTTCTGATTATCTTCGTGAGATGGAAAAAACATTTCCAGATATAATTAAAAAACTTCCAGATAGAGAATTAATTTATGCACCAGCTGAAAGCGAACTTGCAGAGAAATATTTGAAAGCAATGAGTTGTGCTGCAAACTTTGCGTGGGCAAATAGACACATGATAATGCATTGGACAAGAGAATCTTTTGAAGAGGTGTTTAAAAAAGATTGGGAATCTCTTGGCATGAAGCTTGTTTATGATGTTGCTCATAACATTGCAAAAATTGAGGAACATAAAATAGATGGGAAACTAAGAAAGGTTTATTTGCATAGAAAGGGTGCCACAAGAGCATTTGGTCCTGGAAGACCTGAGATTCCTTCTGATTATAGAGATGTTGGACAACCTGTTTTAATTCCAGGAAGCATGGGAACAGCAAGTTATGTTTTAGTTGGAAGCAAAACATCAATGGAGAAAACTTTTGGTTCAACAGCGCATGGTGCAGGAAGAATGATGAGCAGGCATGCAGCTTTAAAGAAGTATTGGGCTGAAACAGTTAAGAAGGAACTTGGAGAAAGAGGGATTATAATAAAAGCAGCTTCAAAGCGTGGTGTTGCTGAAGAAGCACCAGGTGCTTATAAAGACATTGACGAGGTTGCAAGAGTTAGCCATGAAGCTGGAATAGGGATGCTTGTAGCAAGATTAAAGCCAATGGGTGTTGTTAAAGGGTGATTTTTCGCTTATTATATTTTCGCTTATTATATCTTGCTTTTTCAAATAAATTTTCATCAAGTAATATAACCATGTCGTCTCTTGTTCTAACGATTAACAACTTATCATTTTCAATACCCCAATGAATACCTATTTCGTATTCTTCGCTTCTACAGATTTCTTTTAATTCATTATCTAATTTTACAAGTATGGCTTTTTCATCTTGATGAACCTCAAGATATACTGCTTCTGGTGTAACTTTCCATCTAAATATCTCATCATATAACTTGCTTTTAATCTCTTTTTCATCAAGTTTTATTAGCAACCATTTGTCTTCTTGTTTTATCCTAGCGTATATTGTATTATTAGCGACATAGCAATTTCTAACACCATCATAACCACTTGTTATTAAACCTTTTTTTAAGTTTCCGAAAAATTTTTTATCGTCTTTTCTTAGAATAACAAAAGTAAAATTATCCTTTCCCTTTAAAAGTTCAAAAATACCTGGTGTATTAGGAAAAATAAATCCACCACCATCGATGGTTTTAACTTTATACACGTTACCAAGCTTCCAAATATCTAAATACTCATAAGAATTTCTTCCATCATAAAGAATCTTCTTAGCTCTATTTATCTTCCACCCATCTAAAATTTCTTCTAATTGTTTCAAAAAATCACCCAAAATATTAAGTTTAACAAGATTTATAAATTTCCTTTTTATTCATCATTTGGGGGTGAAACATTTGAATGAGGTAAGAATATCATCAAAAGAAATTGTAGGAAAGAATATCGAAGAAATATTGTCTTCTCGCTTTGGAAATGTTGTAAAAGTTTTATCACCAAGAGTTTCTGATGGGTTTTTAAGAGCTACAAGAAAGATTGTTATTGGCTTGTTTGACGAAGTGCCTTATTGTGGAAATTGTCAGAGAGAACTTGACATAGAAGAATCAAGAGTTGTCGGAAAAGAGTTTCAAACATTTTATCGTTGTCCATATTGTGGCGGCAATGTAACATTAGAATACCATATCATTGGAGACCCAATTGCTTATGATGTTGAAGCAAGAGATGGCATGATAATATTAAAGAATCCAGTTAAGCAACCAATAAGAGGAAGAGAATATCCAACATTAGATTCTTGGCTTAAATAAAAAGCTTTAAAAATACTTGATTTTTCTTTTTTCTTACTGGTCAGCCGCTGAATTACTAAGCCGTTTTCTTAGGAAGTAAGCTTTAAAAAGCCCAAAATTTAACAAAAAATAACAAAAAAGGTGTTCATATGGGACATAAAATAGGAAAAGCAGTTAGACCAAAAAGAGGAAGCAGAGCATTTATTCCTAGAGTTCGTGCTAAACGTCCATATCCAAGAATAAAAAATTGGCCAAAAGTTGATGATGTAAGACTTCTTGGTTTTGCAGCTTACAAAGCTGGTATGGCTCATGTTACTTATGTTGATAATTCTGCTCACTCTCCAACAAAAGGTGAAGTTATAACTGTTCCTGTTACAATTTTAGATGCTCCAAAGTTAAAATTCGCTGCAATAAGATTTTATGGATTAAACAGCAGAAGAATGAAAAATGTAATTGGCGAAGTTTGGGCTGAAAATCTTGATAAAGATTTAGCAAGAAAGATTAAGTTGCCTAAGAAACAAAAAAAGGTTGAAGAAGAACTTTCAAAGATAAATTTGAATGATGTTGTTGATATAAGAGCCCTTGTTTATACTTTACCAAAAGGAAGAGCTGGAAAAAAGAAACCAGAGATTTTTGAAATAGCAATTGGTGGAAATGATATTAATGCAAAATTTGAATATGCAAAAGCAAACTTAGGAAAAGAAATTTCTGTTTCAGATGTTTTAAAACCAGGAGAGCAAGTTGATGTTATTGCAGTTACAAAAGGAAAAGGATTTCAAGGTACAGTTAAAAGATATGGTGTAAAACTTCAATCAAAGAAAACAGATAGAACAAGAAGGGGTGTTGCTGCAATTGGTCCTGATGTTCCAAGAAAAGTTCATTGGGGTATACCAATGCCAGGACAAATGGGATATCATAACAGATTTGATTACAATAAATGGATTTTAAAAATTGGAAACAATGGAATAGCTCCAAAAGGTGGCTTCTTAAACTATGGTGTTGTCAAAGAAGATTATATTATTTTAAAAGGCTCTGTTCCTGGTCCTGCTAAAAGATTAATAAGAATGAGGTTAGCAATTAATCCTAAGAAAACTGTTCCAACACAACCACCTGAGATTTTAACAATTAGCAAGGTTGAGAAGAAATGAAGGCAAATGTGTATTCAATAAATGGAGAAGTAAAGGGAAAGATTGATTTGCCTAAACATTTTTCTGAAGAATTTAGACCGGATTTAATAAAGAGAGCTGTTTTAGCATTACAAACACATAGACTTCAACCTTATGGAACATTTGAAGAAGCAGGAATGAGACATGTTACTTTTTTCACAAAAAGAAGGCATAGGTATAAAGGAACATATGGTTATGGACAGTCAAGAACACCAAGAAAAGTTATAGTTAGAATGGGTTCAAGGTTTACAACAATTGGCGCTGGTGTACCCCAGACAGTTGGTGGAAGAAAAGCACATCCACCAAAGGTTGAAAAGATTAGAGAGGAAAAAATAAATGATAAAGAAAGGAAAAAAGCAATAAGAAGTGCAATTGCTGCAACTATTTTAAAGGATGTTGTTAAAAAAAGAGGACACAAGATTGGTGATGTTAAAGAGTTACCAATTGTAATTGAAGATAAGGTTGAGGAAATCAAAAAAGCAAAAGACGCACAAAAGCTCCTTGAGAAATTAGGCTTGAAAAAAGAAATTGAAAGAGCAAAGCAAAAGAAGGTAAGAGCAGGGAAAGGAAAAATGAGGGGAAGAAAGTATAAGAAAAAGGTTGGACCTCTTTTTGTTGTTTCCAAAAAATGTCATTTATTAAAAGCTGCAAAAAATCTTGCTGGTGTTGATGCTGTTGTTGTTAAAGATTTAAATGCTGAGCTTTTGGCTCCTGGAACTCACCCAGGAAGGCTTGTTATATGGAGCGAGGCTGCAATTAAAAAGCTTGATAAGTTGTTTATGTGATTCAAATGGAAATCTTAAAGTACCCAATAGCAACAGAAAAAGCAATTCGCATGATTGAATCAGATAATGTTATATCTTTTGTAGTTGGACAAAATGCAACAAAAGGCAAGATAAAGGATGAAATTGAAAAGAGGTTTAAGGTAAAGGTTGATAAGGTAAGGGTTATGATTTCACCAAAAGGTGTAAAGAAAGCATATGTTAAGTTAAAAAAGGAATTTCGTGCAATTGATGTTGCAACGCAGCTTGGTTTGATGTAATGGTGAGTTAATATGCCAAAGAGGTTGAGGCAACAAAGAGCTGGAAAGGGAACATCTGTGTTCCGCGCACCTAGCTTTAGATATAAGTATAAAGTTAAGTATAAAGCAATTGATGAGCTTGAAGCACAAAAATATGTTGAAGGAAAGGTTGTTGATATTGTTCATGATTCTGCAAGAAGCGCACCTTTGATGATAATAGAATATGTAAATGGTAAGCAAGCTTTTCTTCCAGCTGCGTATGGTGTAAGGGTTGGTGACAAAGTTTTTGCAGGAGCTCAAGCACCAATTCAAGCTGGAAATGTTTTACCACTTAAAAGCATCCCAGCAGGAACTGAAATTTACAACATTGAACTCAAACCTGGAGATGGTGGAAAAATTGTAAGGGCTGCTGGTTCGTTTGCAAAAGTGGTTTCTCATGAGGAAGATAAGGTCATAATAAAACTTCCAAGCAAAGTGTTTAAAACTTTAAATCCAAACTGCAGAGCAACAATTGGTGTGATTGCTGGGTTTGGAAGAAAAGAAAAACCAATAGTTAAGGCTGGAAAGAATTATCATATTAAAAGAGCACGTGGCAAATATTGGCCAAGAGTTTCAGCTGTAGCAATGAATGCTATATCACATCCATTTGGTGGAAAGAGAAGGTCAACACAAAAATCAAAGAAGAAAGTTGCTCCAAGAAATGCACCACCTGGAAAGAAGGTTGGTAGCATTGCTGCAAAGAGAACTGGAAGAAAGAAAAGGTGATTTAAGTGCAAGAAGGATTCACATATCGCGGTTACACTTTTGAACAATTGAAGAACATGGATATAAAGGATTTTATAAAGCTTTTACCAGCAAGGCAAAGAAGAAGTTTAAAAAGAGGGTTTACTGAGCAACAAAAAAAGCTTTTAGAAAAGATAAAGAAAGCAAGGGAAAAAATTGATGCTGGAAAATCAGTTAAGCCAATTAAAACGCATTGTAGGGACATGGTTATTTTGCCAATAATGGTTGGCTTAACATTTGGAGTACACAATGGCAAGGAATTTGTGAATGTTGAGATAACTCCAGACAAAATAGGTCATTATCTTGGAGAATTCACATATAACAGAAAGAGAGTGCAACACAGCTCACCTGGTGTTGGTGCAACACGTGGTTCAGCATTTGTGCCAACCAAGTAGCATAAGGAGCCTATATATTCCACACGGTTCCAATACCTCCTGGTTGCAGGAGGTGATAGGAACCCGCTGGTGGTGCCTATATGGGAAAAGAAAAACTTGAAGCAAGGCAGGAGAAAACAAAGGAAAAATTTGAAGAAAAAGCTAGAGCGAAGAAGGAAGAAGAAAAGTTAGCAGCAGCAGAAAAGCCAAAAGAAAAGAAGAAAGAAAAGAAAAAGGTTGAAGTTAAGAAGCCAAAAGTTTTTGAAGCAAAAGGAAGGGCTGAATATTTACCAATCTCACCAAAGGTATCCGTTGAGGTTTGCAGAGCAATTCGTGGAAAGGATGTTGCTAAAGCAAGAAGATTGTTAAATGATGTTATAAAGTTGAAGACACCAATTAGATTTTATAGATACAATAAAGAAGTTGCTCATAGGAAAGGAAAAGGCTTTGGAGCAGGAAGATTTCCAGTTAAAGCTTCAAAATACATACTTGATGTTTTAGAAAATGCAATTGCAAATGCAAAATACTTAAACCTTGATGAAGAAAAGCTTTATGTTAAGAGCGCAATATCAAATAGGGCTGTTTCAAAAGAGCATGGTGGTAAATACACTCATGTTGAAATTGTTGTTGCTCAAAAACAAGAAAAGGTGAAGGCATAGTGGTTGTTGAAAGAAAATTTGTTAAGGACAAATTAAGGGAAAAAGCAGTAATGGAATATCTTGAAGGATTTTTAGATAGGGTTGGGTTTTCGCATATTGAAATTCAAAAAACACCTGTTGGTTTTAGTATTGTCATTTATTCATCAAAACCTGGTTTGATTGTTGGTAGAAGGGGAATTAATATAAAAGAAATTCAAGAAACCCTTCAAACTAAGTTTGGCATGGAATCTCCAGTTATAGAAGTAAGGGAAGTTTTAGAACCAGAATTAGACCCACAAGTTATGGCTGAGAGAATTGGTGTTCAATTAATGAAATTTGGTGTTGCAAGATTTAAAGCAATTGGACACAAAGCTCTTGAGAAAATGCTTAAAGCTGGAGCAATCGGCGCTGAGATTAAAATTGCAGGAAAGGTTCCAAGCACAAGGGCAAGATTTTGGAAATTTTATGGTGGATATCTTCCAAAGTGTGGAGATGTTGCAATAAAAGAGGTTAAAAAAGGTTATAAAACAGTTAAACTCAAATCTGGTGTTGTTGGTATAACTGTTAAGATACTTCCACCAGGTGTAAGAATGCCAGATCAAGTTTATCTTCCAGAAGAAAAAGAAGTTAAAGTTGTTGAAATGACAAAAGAAGAATTTGAAAAAGAAGAAAAAAGTGATGCTAATGGCAATACTAAGAGCTAAAGAAATAAGGAAGATGAAAGATGAGGAACTTGAAAAGAAATTAGCTGACTTAAGAAAGGAGTTGATGAGAATTAAAACCCAAATTGCTCAAGGTACTGCTCCAGAAAATCCTGGCAGGGCAAGAGAAATAAGAAGAACCATTGCCAGGATTTTAACTATAAAAAGAGAAAGAGGTGGAGTAAAGTAAATGAACGAAGTATGTCCAAAGTGTGGTTTGCCAAAGGAGCTATGTGTTTGTGAAACAATAGCAAAAGAAGCGCAGAAAATTAGAATAAGAACAGTAAAGCGGAGATATGGAAAGATAACAACAGTTGTTGAAGGAATTGACCCAAAATCAATTGATGTGAAGGATTTAACAAAAAAGTTGAAATCAGCACTTGCATGCGGTGGAACAAGTAAGGACAATGTAATTGAACTTCAAGGAGACCATAAGCAAAAAGTAAAAGAAATATTGGTGAAGTTTGGGTTTGCAGAAGACCAGATAGATGTTGGGTGAAAATTTGATAACAGCAAAAAACGTGTTAAAGCACGAGCTGATAGGACTGAAGACAGAAGTTGTTAAAAGCAAAAACAAATCATTGATTGGCTTGAAAGGAAAAATAGTTGATGAAACAAAAAACATGCTTGTGATTGAAACAAGCAAAGGAGAAAAAAAAGTAATAAAAAGTCAATGCACGTTCAAGATATTCATTCCAAAAGGCGCTGTTGAGGTTGATGGAAGGTTGCTTGTTGGAAGGCCTGAGAAAAGGATAAAGAAAACAATTCGAAAAAAGAGGGTATGAAAAATGGCAAAAAAGAATCAAGTGAGGAACATTGGAATACCTGGAATAAATCCCCCTAGTGATACCTGTAATGATAAATATTGTCCGTTTCATGGTAAGATAAGTATAAGAGGAAGACTGTTTGAAGGTGTTGTCGTTAGTGATAAACCAACAAGAACTGTTGTGGTTAAGTGGGAAAGAAGGGTTTATTTCCCAAAATATGAAAGATTTGAGAAAAGATTCACAAAAGTTAATGCTCATGCTCCAAAATGCTTACACATAAAAAAAGATGATAAAGTAATAATTGGAGAGTGCAGGCCTTTATCAAAGACAAAGAAGTTTGTTGTTTTAGCAAAGGTTGGTGAAAATGAAAGGACTTAAAGCAAAGGTTACAAAAGGAATTCAGGTTGGAACAAGAGTTAAGATAGCTGACAATTCAGGAGCAAAAGAAATAGAAATAATTGCAGTAAAAGGATATAGGTCTGTTAAATCAAGGCTTGCAAAATGTGGTGTTGGTGATGTTGTTATTGGCGCAGTAAAAGTTGGTAATCCGGATGTTAAGCACACTTTAGTAACATGTGTTATTATAAGACAAAGAAAAGCATATAGAAGGAAAAATGGTGTAAGAGTAAAGTTTGAAGATAATGCAGCAATAGTTATGAAGGATTTAAAAAAAGGAGAACCAAAGGGAACTGTTATAAAGGGTCCTGTTGCACGCGAGGTTATTGAAAGATTCCCACTTATAACGAGAATAGCAACAATGGTGGTATGATGAAAACAAAGCAACCAAGAAAGCAAAGGAAGAGAATGAAATCAATAGCTTTAAGAAAAGGTGTTCATGCTCATTTATCAAAAGAGTTAAGAGAAAAATATGGATTTAGAAGTTTTGGTTTAAGAAAAGGAGATACTGTGAAAGTCATGCGTGGTAAGTTTAAAGGAAAGGTTGGGAAGGTTGAATCAATTGACTTAAAAAAGCAAAAGGTTTTTGTTGAAGGAGTTGAAATACAAAAAGCTGACGGTACAAAAGCAAAGGTTGGAGTTCATCCATCTAACTTGCTTATAACAGCTTTTGATTTGTCTGACAAGTTAAGGAAAGCAAAACTTCAAATAAAAGGTGAAGCAAAATGAGTGGACATATTCATAGATTAGCAGCACCAAAGAGATATCCTATCCTTAGGAAGATTGCTCATTATTTAATTAAAGTAAATCCTGGTCCACACTCCAAAAAAGATAGTGTCCCATTGCTTATTGCTTTAAGGGATATTTTAAAAATAGTTCAAACCTCAAGAGAAGCTAAAAAGGTCTTAAATGCAAGAAAGATTTATGTTGATGGTGTTGTAAGAAGAGATCCGAAATTCCCAATTGGCCTTATGGATGTTATTTCAATACCAGATGAAAATAAACAATTTAGAGTTGTTTTTGACAAACATGGCAGAATATCACTAATTGAAATAAAAGATGAAGAAGCTAAGCTAAAGTTATGTAAGATTGTAAATAAAAAGAAAATAAAAGGAGGAAAAACACAGCTTAATCTTCATGATGGAAGAAACATAATTGTTGAAAAAGACGAATTTAAAACTGGAGATAGTTTGCTTATTGAGATACCATCACAAGATATAAAGAAACATTTGAAATTTGAAAAAGATGTTTTTGTTTACATAACAGATGGAACCCACGTTGGTGAATTTGCAAAGATATCCGACTTTAAACAAATGCCTGGACCAACTCCAGACAGAGTTGTTTTAACCAACCCATCTGGAGAATCATTTGAAACCTTAAAGAAATATGTTTTTGTAGTTGGAAAAGAAAAGCCAGAGGTGTTTTTAGGTGAGTAAAGAAAATCCAATGAGGGAAATAAAAATAGAGAAAGTAACTTTGAACGTTGGTGTAGGTGAAACTGGAGAGAAATTAGAGAAGGCAAAGATTTTGTTAGAAAGAATTTCAGGCTCAAAGGTTGTTAAAACATATGCAAAGAAAAGAATTCCATCATGGGGCTTAAGACCTGGTTTAGCAATTGGATTAAAAACAACATTGAGAGGAAAGCAAGCAGAGGAGCTTTTAAAAAGGCTTTTTAAAGCTGTTGAAAACAGAGTAAGCCCAAGCCAATTTGATAAAGAAGGTAATTTGTCTTTTGGTATAAAAGAATACATTCATATTCCAGGAATAAGATATGATCCATCGCTTGGCATTATTGGATTGGATGTTTGCGTTACTTTAATGAGGCGGGGTTTTAGAGTAAAAAGAAGAAGATATAGAAAAGCAAAGGTTGGAAAAGCACACAGAATAAAACCAGAAGAAGCAATGGAATTTTTCAAATCAAAGTTTGGAATAGAAGTATCCGAGAAAAAAATAAGATCATTTTATTAAGGTGAGAGCTTGACAATAAAAAGTTACACAAAGTTGTTGAAACAAATTGAACACAAGCCTGCAAAAAGAATAAAGTTTTTGAAACATAGCAAGCCAAAAGAAAGAAGTCATGGTGTTGGCAAGAGAAAATGTACAAGGTGTGGAAGATTTGGAGCGCACATAAGAAAATATGGCTTGCATTTATGTAGGCAATGCTTTAGAGAACTTGCTTTGGATTTAGGATTTAAAAAATATGGTCATGAGGTGTAAACATGACAGACATAATTGCACAAGCACTTTCGCAAATAAACAATGCTGAGAAAAAGGGTAAGTCATATTGTATAATTAAACCAGTTTCAAAACTCTTAAGAGAAATCCTTAATCTAATGAGGGAGGAAGGATATATTGGGGAATTTGAAGTAATTGACGATGGAAGAGGCGGAATTTTAAAAGTTAATCTAATTGGTGCAATAAACAAATGTGGTGCAATAAAACCACGATTTTCAACAAAGATAGATGAGTTTGAAAAGTTTGAAAAAAGATATTTGCCTGCAAAAGATTTCGGAATATTGATTTTGACAACAACAAAAGGTGTTATGACACACAAAAAAGCTAAGAAAGAAAGGATAGGAGGGCAGCTTTTAGCTTATGTGTATTAGTGATGGTTATGGAAAGAGAAATAATTTTACCAGAAGGCGTAAGCGCAAAATATGAGAATGGGATTTTGGTAGTTTCAGGTAAGCTTGGCGAGGTTAAAAAAAGATTAGCTCATCCAGAGGTTCACATAGAGGTAAAGGAAAATAAGGTTGTTTTATCATCTGAAAAAGAAAATAGAAAAGCCAAAAGGATGCTTAACACTTTTGCAGCTCATGTAAAGAATATGATAAAAGGTGTGCAAGAAGGTTTTGTTTACAAGTTAAAGGTTGTTTACACACACTTTCCAACAAATGTTAAGGTTGAAGGAGATAAAGTTGTTATTGAAAATTTCATTGGAGAAAGAGCTCCAAGGTATGCAAAGATTTTGCCAGGTGTTGAAGTTAATGTTCAAAAACAAGATATAACTGTCAAAGGAATTGATTTAGAAGCTGTTTCGCAAACAGCAGCAAATATAGAACAAGCTACAAGAATAACTGGAAAAGATAGAAGGATTTTCCAAGACGGTATTTACATAACTGAAAAAGGGAAGTAAAATGGCAAATAAGATAAAGCAAATAAGAAGAAAGAAGCCCAGATTTGTTAGATTAAATACTGTTAAGAAGAAAGTTGAAGAAAAATGGAGGAAGCCAAAAGGGAGGCATGGAAGAGTCAAGAAGCTTCTTGGACATAACAAAGGTGCGTCCCCAGATATAGGTTATGGCTCTCCAAAGAAGATAAGGGGCTTGCATTTAAGTGGATTGAAGAAGATTTTAATTCATAATGTTAATGAATTACAAAATGTTGATGCAAAAACACAAGGCATTGTTATTGCAAACATTGGTAAAAAGAAAAAGATTCAAATTGTTCAAAAAGCACTTGAGATGAAATTAAGGATATTTAATTTAAGAAACCCAGAAAAATGGTTAGAACAAATAAAAGGGGTTAAGAAATGAAACTTGACATGCAAAAAAAGCTTGCTGCAAAAGTATTGAAAGTTGGTGTGTCAAGGATTTGGATAGATCCATCTAACTTAGAAGAGGTTTCAAAAGCAATCACGAGATATGATATCAAAGGTTTAATTGACAAAGGTATAATAAAAGTAAAGCCAAAGAAAGGTGTTAGCAGAGGAAGAGCAAGAAAGTTAGAGGAGCAAAGAAGAAAAGGAAGAAGAAGAGGACATGGAAGCAGAAAAGGAGCAAAGAAAGCAAGAACACCAAAGAAAAGGAATTGGATAAACAAAGTTAGGCCTTTAAGGGGCTTGCTTAAATTTTTAAAAGAGCAAGGAACAATAACATCAAAAGAATATAGAGAACTTTACAATAAAATAAAAGGAAACTTTTTCAGAAGCAAAGCTCACTTAAAATCTTATGTTGAAAAAATGAAAGGTGCATGATATGTTTGGACCAAGGTATAAAGTTGCATATAGGAGAAGAAGGAAAGGTTTAACTAATTATAAGAAGAGGTTAGCCTTGCTAAAATCAGGAAAGATTAGGTTTGTTGTTAGAAAATCAAATAACAATGTTATTTGTCAGCTTATAGAATATCATCCAGATGGCGATAAAACTCTTTTATCTGTCTCATCTAAAGATTTGGTTAAATATGGATATAAGGGTCACACAGGTAATGTTCCAGCAGCTTATTTAACTGGATTAATGTGTGGATTAAAAGCAATTAAAAAAGGAATTAAATCAGCAGTTTTTGACATGGGATTATATAGGTCAACAAAAGGGTCAAGGCTTTACGCTGCATTAAAAGGAGCTGTTGAAGCTGGTCTTGATATTCCGCACGATGAAAAAGTTTTTCCACAGGAAAGGAGGATAAAAGGATATCATATTGCAGATTATGCACAGGTTTTAAAAGCTGAAAAACCAGAAGAGTATGAGAAGAAGTTTTTTAAAATATTGGAAAGAAAGCTTGAACCAGAAAAGTTTGTTGAGCATTTTGATGAAGTTAAAAAAAGAATAATGGGTGAGTTTAGTTGAGCGATTTAGAAGATTGGGTTCCAAAAACAAAACTTGGAAAAATGGTAAAATCAGGAGAGATAAAAAGCATAGATGAAATTCTAGACAAAGGACTAAAGATAAGAGAGCCGGAAATTGTTGACATGCTTTTACCAAATCTTGAAACAGATTTAATTCTCATAGGTCAATCAAAAGGTAAATTTGGTGGTGGAAAAAGAAGGGCGTTTAAGCAAACACAAAAGAAAACAGGAGAAGGCTCAAGGATTAAATTTACTTGTGTTGCTGTTGTTGGCAATAGAGACGGTTATGTTGGACTTGGTATTGGTTCTTCAAGAGAAACTGTTCCTGCAAAGAATAAAGCAATTAGAAATGCAAAGCTAAATATTATTAAGATAAAGCGTGGATGTGGAAGCTGGGAATGCGCATGTGGTGACCCACATTCAATTCCATTTAAGGTTTATGGTAAAACAGGAAGCACAGAGATAATAATAAAACCAGCTCCAAAAGGATTGCGCTTGTGTATAGCAGATGAATGTAAGAAAATATTAAGATTGGCTGGCATAAAAGATGTTTGGAGTAAAACCTTTGGAAAAACAGATACAAGGATAAATCTTGCTTTTGCATGCTTTAATGCTCTTAAACAGCTTTCAGAATTTAAAATTAAACCATCATTTGAAAAACAAGCGGGTGTTAAAGAGGGAAGCTTAGAAAGGTGATTAAATGTTTGCAGTAGTAAGAATAAAAGGCAGGGTAAATGTGAGAAAAGACATAGAGAAAACTCTAAATCTTATGAGGCTTTATAAGAAGCACTGCTGTGTTATTCTTCCTCCGAAAAAAGATGTTCTTGGAATGATTCAAAAGGTTGAAAGATATGTCACTTGGGGTGAAATTAATGCTGATACTTTATCAAAACTTTTAGAAAAAAGAGGAAGGCTTCCTGGAAACAAGAGATTAACTGAGGATTATGTTAAGGAAAAAACAGGAAAAAGCATAAAGCAAATTGCAGAAGAAATCATAGAAAAACAAAAGTTTGATTTGATTCCTGGTGTTAAAAAGTTCTTTAGATTAAAGCCTCCAACAAAAGGATTAGAAAGCATAAAAAAACCATATTCACTTGGTGGAGCACTTGGATATCGCGGGAAAAGTATTAATGATTTAATTAAAAGGATGATATAATGGTGGTTAGAAGAAGAAAGAAATCAAGGAAAATAAGGGGTGCAAAAACAGGTAGAGGTAGTGGCAAGAGAGCAAGAGGTGCTGGAAATCGTGGTGGTAGAGGAAGAGCAGGGCTTGGAAAAAGAGCAAGTCATAGGAAAAGCATGCTTATAGCACATCCCGAATTAAAAGGTATTGGAAAACATGGTTTTGTAAGTGTGAAGCAAAAGAAAAAGTTAAAGCAAAAAGCAATTAATGTAAAAATGTTAGATAGCATAATAGAAAAACTTGTTTCTATGAAATTAGCTGAGAAAAAAGACGATTATTATGAAATTGACTTATCTAAGTTAGGATATTCTAAGTTAATTGGGACTGGTTTTGTTAAAAACAAGATTTATGTTCATGTAAAGCAATTTTCAGAGTCTGCTAAAAACAAGATAGAAGCTGCAGGCGGAAAGATAATTAGTGAGTGATTATGGCTCTTGAAGATATTTTAACTAAATTACCTGAAGTTGAAAAACCACTTAAAAGGCTTTCTTTAAAAGAAAAGCTAATTTGGACTGGCATTGTTCTTGTTCTTTATTTTATCCTTTCCCTTACTCCATTATATGGATTAAATCCAAATTATGTTGCTCAATTTGAAACCTTGTCAATTCTTTTAGCAGCAAACTTTGGTTCAATTATAACATTGGGTATTGGACCAATTGTTACTGGAAGTATCATGCTTCAGCTTTTAGTTGGGGCTGAAGTTATAAAAATAGACATGCATACACCAGAAGGAAGACAAAAGTATCAAGGGCTTCAAAAGATTTTTTCAATTTTCTTTATTATTTTTGAAAATGCAGCATATGTTATGTCTGGTGCTTTGCCACCAGCAACTCCAACAACACTAAATATTTTAATTCTTTTAATTCAACTAATCCTTGGTGGTTTAATCTTAATGCTTTTAGATGAAGTTTCAAGTAAATGGGGAATTGGTTCTGGTATATCTTTATTTATTGCAGCTGGTGTTTCAAGACAAATTTTTACAAGAGCACTTTCTCCTTTACCAGACCCACACACACAGCTTCCTGTTGGTGCTATTCCAAAGATAATAACTTTAATAGCTCAAGGAAATGCAAATATGGCTATTTGGCCATTTGTTAGTGTTATTGCAACGCTTGCTGTGTTTTTAATGGCAATATATTTTTCAGGAGTACAGATTAACATCCCTCTTTCATTTGGTAGGGTTAGGGGATTTGGAATTAAGTGGCCAATTAAATGGTTTTACACATCAAACATTCCAGTTATTCTAACAGCAGCTCTTATGGCAAGTTTGCAGTTTTGGGCACTTATGCTTTATAATGCTGGAATTCCATTGTTAGGAACTTTTGAAAAAGTTCAAGTTAGAGGTGGAAGATATACACAGGTTGCTGTTTCTGGATTAGCAAAGTACTTACATAATCCAACTTTGTCTCAACTATTTTCACAGGGGATAACAAGAGATGCTTTGCTTTCAATAGGTTTTTATGCTGCTTTTATGATTACTGGCGCAATTTTCTTTTCATATCTTTGGTTAAATGTTGGTAAAAGCAGTCCTTCTGATGTTGCTGACCAAATTTTAAGCTCTGGATTAAGTATGCCTGGTTTTAGAAGGGATAAAAGAATTTTAGAAAAGGTTTTAGCAAGATACATTGTTCCTTTAACCATTCTTGGTGGTTTAACTGTTGGTGTTCTTGCAACACTTGCTGATGTTTTAGATGCGTTAAGCAGAGGAACAGGTATTTTATTAACTGTTATGATTATTTATCAATTCTATGAGAATATAAGAAAGCAACATCTTCAAGAAATGAATCCAATGGTTAGGAAGGTGATGGGATAATGTCTCTTTTAGCAATTGCAATAATTGGTTCTGGTTTAGCTATGTTAACTATTATAATAAACAAGCTTCTTGTAAATGAGAAATTTGTTGATGAAGCAAGGGAGAAAATGAAAAATCTTCAAAAAGAGCTTAAAGGCTTAGATGTTAAAAGCAAAGAATTTAAAGAAAAACAAGAAGAGATTCTTAATTTGAATATGGCTATTATGAAAGAGCAGTTTAAACCAATGTTTATAACTTTCCTTCCATATATAATTGCTTTTTACTTTTTGCCAGGAATGTTTGCGTATTCGCCAATTGATATAAATTCAACTGTTCATTTAGATGCTTTTGGAGTTGGCAAACTTCAAATAGATTGTTTAGGATTAAATCAGTCAATAGAAAAGAAGTTTTCAGATGATTTTGTTGTTAAGTCGGAAAATTGCACAGCCATTGTAAATGGAAATGAATACGAGCTTAATTTAATTGGCAAAAAGAACATAGTTAATCTTGATGTCTCAGATATTAAGATAAAGATAACACCACCAAAGAGGATTTATATTAATCTTCCATTTTCTCTTCCTTTAATAGGAGATAAAATAGGTTGGTTAGGAACATTTATTATATTTTCATTTCTAACATCAACAATTGCTAACAAGCTTTTGCGAAAAGTTTATTTAAGAAAATGGAAATAGGTGATTTTTATGGTTAGAGGTGCGTACAAATCAAGAAGCAAAGTTAGGAAAAGAATAAGAACACCTGGCGGAAGGCTTGTAGTTCATTATAAAAATAAAAACAAACAAATAAGAAGGTGTGCAAAGTGCAAAAAAATCATAAAGCAAAGAGTTTCAAGGCCAATGCAAGAGCTGTGTCCAAAATGTTTAAAAGAGCAGATTAAATTATCTGTCAGGTGATAAAAATGATGGAGATTGGAAGATTGTGCATTAAGCTTGCTGGAAGAGAAGCAGGCAAAAAGGTTGTAATTGTTGATGTTATTGACGATAATTTTGTTTTAATAGATGGAAATGTAAAAAGAAGAAGATGCAATGTTGACCATCTTGAACCATTACCAGAAAAGATAGATATCAAGAAAGGAGCTTCAACAGAGGAGATTAAGAAAATCTTTAAAGAAAAAGGCATTCTTGAAGAAAGAAAACCAGCAGTTGAAAATAAGAAGCCAAGAAAAGGTGGAGAAAGACCAAAGAAGATTAGGCCAAGAAAAGCAAAAAAGAAAGCTAAAACAGAAGAAGAGATTGTAGAAGAAGCATTAAAAGCAGCAGAAAAAGCTTAAACAAGAAATATGTTTTTTAATATCTTGAATCTCTTATTTACTTTTTTTAAATCACCAATTCCTTTTTCTGCATAATCTTCAACACAAAGCGATGCTGCAGCTGTTGCAAAGTATGCTGCTTCAATTGGGTCGTTTGTTTCTTTATACTTTATTGCAAATGCCATTGTGTAAACATCTCCAACCCCAACTTTATCAACAAATTTTGTTTCCTCATATATTGGTATCTTTGCGTGTTTTTTATCATAAAATATGTAAGAGCCTTTTTGCCCAACTGTTAAAATAACAATTTTTGGCCCAAGCCTTAGAAGGCTTTCTGCTGATGCAAGTGTTGTTTTTCCAGTTAAATAATATAGCTCAGCCACATTGAATTTTAATATGTCAACATATTCAAGATATTCTTCTTTTTCAAGCCATGGAACATAATAAAGCTCTCCAGCTGGATTTTTGTACTTTGTGTATCCTTGGGCATCAAGAACCAATAAATTTTCTTCTGTTTTTAAATTTTTTAAAACATTTAATCCCACATGTCCAATGTACGAAGTTATTAATGCAATGTCGCACTCCATTTTTGGAATGCTCATAATTGGCCCAGCATCAGAAAATACTACAGCTGTTTTTGTTCCATCTTTATGATACTCAACTTCGTAGGATGTGTCCTCCCAGCTTGGCAACTTATATAATTTTATTCCATAGCTTTTTATTTTCTTTAGCCATTCTTTTGGAAAATTAGAAGACATCTTTGTTACTAAAGTTACGTCGTGTCCTAATTTTGCAGCTTGTATTGCAGCAAAGTAAGAACCTCCAGCTAGGATTGTTTCTTTTTTTCTTCCTTTTATTTCTGTTCTTTTTGCTAAGTTTCCTACTACAACTATTTTCATGGGTAAATATTATATACCAAACTTATATTTATTTTTTAGCATGGGTGTTTTACCATTTGAAAAAGTCAAAAGAGAAGTTTTTGTTAGAAAACAGGAGGCTACAGACCCAGCTTATGGGTGTTTTCCAGAAGAGAGGCAAATTGAAGATTACATTAAAAATGGTGTGATAAACCTTGATAAGCCAAGAGGTCCAACAAGCCATCAAGTTAGTGATTGGGTTAAAAAAATCCTTAACTTAAAAAAAGCAGGGCATGGTGGAACACTTGACCCAGCAGTTAGCGGTGTTTTACCAATTGTTCTTGAGAATGCAACAAAGATTGTAAGGCTTTTCCTTCTTGGTGGAAAGGAATACGTTGCTTTAATGCATCTACATTCTGATGTTCATGAAGGAAAGGTTAGGGATGCTATGAAAAGATTTGTTGGAAAAATAAAACAAATCCCACCAAGACGCTCTCATGTTAAAAGGGTTGAGAGAGAAAGAGAGATTTATTATATTGAATTTTTAGAAATGAAAGGAAGGGATGTTTTATTTAAAGTTGGTTGCGAAAGAGGTGTTTATATTAGAAGGCTTTGCGAACAAATAGGTAAGGCAGCAGGAACAAAAGCACACATGGTTGAATTAAGAAGAACAAAGGCTGGTGTTTTTTCCGAAGATAAGAATCTTGTAACTCTTCAAGATGTTAAGGACGCTTATGTTTTTTGGAAAGAAGAAGGGAATGAGAAGTTTTTAAGACATGTTATTCAGCCAATGGAAGTTGTTACAAAGATTGTGCCAAAGGTTTGGGTTTTTGATTCAGCTGTTGATTCTCTTTGTCATGGTTCTCCTTTAGCAGTTCCAGGTATTTCTAAGTTAGAGAGTGGGATTAAAAAAGGAGACGAGGTTGCTGTTATGACATTAAAGAATGAATTAATTGGAATTGGCATTGCTCAAATGGGTTCAAATGGTATGTTAGAAGCACAAAAAGGCATAGCTGTAAAAATGGATAGGGTTACTATGAAGCCAGGTGTTTATCCAAGGGTTAAAAAGGATTAATATATCTTGCTTCCGAGCTTTACTTCTTTGTCTGGCATTAGAAGTGCAAATTTGTTTCCATCCAATGCTCCAAGTGTCATGCATTCTGATTTAAACCCAGCAATCACTTTTGGCTCAAGATTAACTATCGCTACAATTGTTTTTCCAATGAGTTCTTCTGGTTTATAAAATTCTGTTATTCCTGCAACAGCGTTTTTTACTCCAAGCTCACCAAAATCTATTTTTAATTTATACATTGGTTTTCTTGCTTTTTCATGCACTTCTGCTGATATTATCTTTCCAACCCTTATATCAAGCTTTTGAAAGTCTTCTATTTTTATCATAATCCCATCCTTTTGTCAAAATGGTGTTTCACTTCCTCAATTCTTGTTGCAATTTTTTCTTTTAATAAACTTTGTTCACTTATGACATATTCGTTTTTATGCTCTATTAATATTTCATGTTGTTTGGCTTTTGTTAGTATATAATCTTTTGCTTTTGTTAAATCTTTATGTGCATTCTTTAGCCATTCAATTTCAAAATTTTTTAGATGCTGAAAGAATCTGCTTTTGTAAAGCTTAATTGCATTTTCATATATTTCTTTAAAGAATACGTCAAACTCTTCTTTTTTTACATGAGTTCCTTGCAAATTATGCACAAATTCCCTCCAAAGTTCAAGAAGAAAAGATTTAGGAATCATTTTATGGTAATCATTGTTGTTGTTTTTTCAATTTGTGGGATTGCTCTTATTTCTTTTGTTAAAAACTTTTGTAAGTCTTCTATGCTCTCTCTTTTTACTTTAATTATCACATCATATTCTCCGTATACAAGTTGCGCATATTCTATTCCTTCCATATCTTTAAATGCATCTAAAATCTTTTCTTCGCCACCTTTTTTCACATTTAGCAATACAAATGCTACAACCACTTTCTCACCCCAGAAAAAGTTCTTTTTTCACAAGTTTATAACCCATTCATTATTTATATAAATTTTTAAATCACTATTGTGTTTGTTCTAAAATGAAACTTGGAAGGCATGAACATTATTTTGTAAGAAAACCAAAATGTAAAAAGAAGGAGTATAAATTTACAGCAGTAGTTAATGGAATCCAAGTTGAGTTTATTACAGCTTCTGGCATTTTTTCTCCAAGGAAATTGGACATGGGTACTTTGACTTTAATTAAATTTATGAGGTTAAAGAAAAATGCAAAGGTTCTTGACTTGGGCTGTGGTTATGGTGCTATTGGAATATACGCTGCTATTTTTTGTCCAAGCTGCAAGATTGTTATGACAGACATAAATGAAAGAGCTGTGAAGTGTGCAAAGCAAAATATTAAGTTAAATAATATAAAGAACGCTGTTGCAAAACAAAGTCATTTTTTCTCAGCATTAAAAAATGAGTTCTTTGATATAATCTTGTTAAATCCACCCCAAACTGCTGGTTTAGATGTTTGTTTTAGAATGATTGAAGAGTCTTTTGAGCATCTTAACAAGGGTGGAAGCCTGCAGCTTGTTGCAAGAAAGAGAAAAGGTGGGAAAACACTTTCTGATAAAATGCTTGAGGTTTTTGGTAATGTTGAAGTAATTGGAAAAAAAGCAGGTTATTGGGTTTATATGAGCATTAAAGAATAGTTTTTTAAATCCAAATAATTTCTAAAAAATTAAGCCGGGGTCGCCTAACCTGGTATGGCGCAGGCCTTGAGAGCCTGTTTCCCGTAAGGGATTTCTGGGTTCGAAAATAGGAACCTCCGGCGGGTTCCTATCACCTCCAGCATCCAAGGGAGGTATCGGAACCGTTAGGTTCTGATATGAGAACCCGCTGGTGGTTCTCATGTCGAGAGTCCCAGCCCCGGCGTTTTATTCTATGCTTTAGAAGTTGTGTTATTACTTGTGCATGATAAAATTTATAAACTTCTTATTATTTACACCTGTTATGTTGAATCTTAAAGTATTGCCATATTTAGAAGAAATTGATGTAATTCATTCTGTTTTAAAGATGCTTTGGATAGATGACTTAGAGGAAATTGTTAAAGAATTTAAGAAAGCAGATAATGATTCTTTAAGAATGTTTGGTGATTTTGCAAAAAGAGTTAAGCAAGCAGGTTATAAAAAATTAGGAAATTACATGGTTGACTTAGGAAAGGAATTAATTAAAGCAGCTTTTACAGGCGAATCTTATTATCATGATTCAAATTTTAATTCTGATGCTTTAACTCTTGCATGGGCGTTTTCAGGATATGCTTACTATGTAAGTGAAGATAAAGATGTTGTTAACAAAGCGCTTAGAAACCTAATTTTAGTAAGTATTTACTCTGGAAATCATTATGCTGCAAAGAATTTGCTTAATAGGCTAAAAGAAAGTGGGGATGATGAGAAAAGCATTTCTATATTAGAGGCGTATCTAGAGTTTCAAGAAAACAGATTTTCTACAAAACTTCTGGATGTTTTAGAAGGTTTTGAAGGTGATGATTATTTTGATAGAGATGTAATAAAGCTTTGGAAAGCTACTGTTTATCTAGTTCAAAAGAATTACGAAGCTGTAGAAAAAGAGCTTAAGGAGCTTGAGAATTCAAATGTATATAAAAATAGGCTCTTTACATTGTTAAAGGCAAGAATAGAATCTCACAAAAAGCTTGATATTAATTCCTTTAGTGATGCTTTTAATAAGTATAATAATTCAGCAGTTCAATTATTTCCATCAAAATATGAGAAGAAATCGCCACATACACCAATGTATGGATAATGTTTTAAATACTTCTTTTTAATGATTTTATGTGAAAGGCGTTTATATTCTTGGAATACATATCGTGAAGCCGATTTATATTAAGATTGGTGCGCTTGGAAAAATTTACTTTGAAAAAGGAAAATATGTTTATGTTGGCTCAGCTCAAAATTCTTTAGAAAAAAGGATAGCAAGGCATCTTTCAAAAAATAAAAAGACAAGATGGCATATTGATTACTTGCTTTTAAATAAAAATGTATTTGTTAAGAAAGTTTTCTACAAGGTTGCTCCAAGAAGCGAGGAAGAAAAAGTTGCATGTAAAATTTTACAATTTGGCATACCAATTAAAAAATTTGGTTCTTCTGATTCTAAATGTGTTAGTCATTTATTTAAAGTGAATGATTTTGATTTTGTATATGGTTTTGGATTTACATCTTTAATGTGATTTCCTTCTTTTTATTTCAATTAAATCTCCAAGGGTTGCAACTTCTGTTTTTTCATGTTGCAATTCCTCACCACTAACTTCGCTTTGCATTTCTATTAATTTTATTCCGAATTTTTCTTCAATTTTTCTTGCAAGCTTTAAGCTTGGAACAAGCTCTCCATTTTCCACTTTTCTTATAACACTTAGTTTTTCATTTAATTTATTTGCAAACTCTTCTTGTGTTAATCCGCTTGTTTCTCTTGCTTGTCTTATTTTCTTTGCATAGTCTAAAACAACAAACTCTTCTGCTTCTGGTTTTTCCCTTTTTACTACAACTTTTTTCACAATTTTTTTAATGGGTTTAAGGATTTTTCCATACTTTGCACATTCTTCGCAAACCTCAAGCTCTGTTCCTTCAACTCTTGCAATGTAAACAGCTTTCCTTTTCCCACAAATTGCACAGTTCATAGCTTCTCACTTTT
>JAGGWW010000008.1 GCA_021163365.1 Nanobdellota archaeon | reverse complement strand
GTTTGAATTGTCAGCGTTGCACAAAACAACTTCAGAGTATTCTCCTGAGTTAAGATTTGAGGTTGTGTTTAAATATAAAATTGGGAGATTGTTTTTCCCTGTGTTGTTTTGGATTTTATTGTTGCAATAAAGCTCAAAAAACGATGACACTACAAATATGTTATAGTCTTGGCATGAAAAAGTATTGTTTTCTATTACATTTTCAGTATTCCTCACATTAATTCCATTATCGCAGCTTAGTGTGTTATTTGCAATAGTTGTGTCCTTTGTCCCAAGATAGATACACACATCGAAACCATGTAAATTGTTTTTAATCACACTAATATTAGAGCCTGAAAACAATGCAATTTTATAATAACTATCTCCAATGTTGTTATTTCTTAATGTTATATTGCTACCACTTACTGAAATCCCTCTGTTTGGTATCTTTGTAAAACCGCTAATAAAACAATTTGAAACTTTAACATTGTTTGAATTAATAGATATACCTGTTCCACCAACACCATTTCCATTTAAAACTTTGTTATTACAATCTATGTCAACATCATTTGAACCTGATAAGGAAATACCATTTCCTTTATTTGTTTGAATATCAAATATTTTTATCTTATTTGAGTTTTTAAAATAAATATTTGTTCCATAATTTGAGACAACACAATTTTTAAGTGTTGCATTATAAACACCATCTGCGTAGATACCATATCCAGAGCCTGTGCCAATTAGAGAATGTCCTTGACAATCTAATGTTACATTGTCAGCTTGTATGTCTATGCAAACAGTTCTATTAGCTTGAAAACCAGACAAATTACTTGATAAAGTATAAACTTCATTTGGTGTTGTTAAATTAATGCATGATGAAATAGAAGCCGCCTGTATTGAAAAACCTTTACCTTCACCGCTTTCTTTTACAACCTCTTCAACAGTTGCTCCTGTTTTTGGCTTTTTAACTGGAGTTTTTAATTCTTTAACAACACTTCCATAAATAAAGCCATCTGAAACAAAAGAGATAATCCCAACTAATACAATTGCAAGTATAAGAGCGCTTACAATAGTCTTTGTTCTCATTACTCTCCCTACTTATAAGTTATAAATTACGATTTTATAAATTTACCTAAACATCCATGAATAATTAAGTGAGATAACCTCTGATATTGATTCTGGTGTTATAATGCCCTCTTCAGTAACATAGGCATTTATAAGTTCTCTTGGTGTTACATCAAATGCTGGATTTAAAATCTTAAGTCTTCTTGGTGGTTTGTCCCATACCTCTTTCGGGTTTCTCATTTCTATTTCTTCTTGCTTTCCAAACATTGTTTCCGGGTCAAATTTAGCTAAAACAGTTGCTGAAAAAAATGGTATACTAACCCTTTTACATGCAAGCGCAAGATTTAAAGTACCAATTTTATTGATTAATGAACTTTCTGCTGTTATAACATCTGCACCAACAATTGCCATATCTGCTTTTTTAATATAAGTTGAAACAGCAGAATCAACAATCATTGTTGTTGGGATTCCAGCTTTAACAAGCTCTTTTGCAGTTATCCTTCCTTGATAAAGTGGCCTTGACTCTGTTTGGATAACCTCAAACTTCTTGCCTTTCTTTTTAGCCATTTTTAAAATATCCATAACAGTTGAAGAATGACAATGTGTAAATATAACAGAGTTATTTTTAATCACACTTGCGCCAATTTGTGCAATCTTCTGTTTTGCTTTAGTTAAATTAAACAAGAACTCATCAGCTGCGATGTCTATAAGTTTAACAAGCTTCTTTGGTTCTCTTTCATCACTCCTTTTTAACAAGTTAAGTATGTATCTAAGAGAATTCCTCATCAATGGTTCTGTCGGCCTTGTCTCTATTAGCTCTCTTTTATAATGCTCTAATTTACCAATAAATTCAATCTTATTCTTTGACTTAATTTGCTTAGCTTTCCATTTAAATGCTTTAATTGCAGATATTGCAACATTTGTTGCTCCTTGAATTTTAATTGATTTTATATCTTTTATCGTCTTTTGGAAAAAATCCATAAAAAAACAAAGAAATTTAATATTTTTAAACTTGATTAAAGGTCTGAAACATCAACCATTCTTGTAACATCAGTTACTTGAACATCTCCTGTTCCTTCAATTTCCTTAATTGCTTTCTCAACTGGCTCTGTTCCGCCTTCTTTTTCTTCCATTATAAATGAAACAACAATGGCATTTATACCAAATGCTATTGGTTGCCTTGATTTCTTGTAAATTTTTCCAAATTCATTTATCTTTTCTTCAATCTTCTTTTCAAGCTCATCAAGACTTCTATCTGGAGAATCTGGTAAAATCTTCATTGTTACAACAACATTTGCCATTATATCACCTACGGACCTTCAAAACCACATTCTGGGCATTTGTAATCTGCAGAAATAACTCTGCACTTCCCACACCTTATAATCTTAAACTTTCCACAGCCAGGGCACATAAACATTGTTGAACCCTTAACTGTTGAAATATCTGTTTTACAAGATATGCAAACTAATTTTTCCATGGGAGAATTTATATACACAAGCTTTTTATATTTTTTCATGAAGCAAGCAATTATCATAAGGGCTGATTTAAAAATAAGCACTGGAAAAATAGCAACACAGGTTGCGCATGCAGCAGTTTCAAGTGCGCTTCTAACAAAAATGAAAAAAAGAAGTTGGTTTTACAAATGGGAGCTTTTAGGACAAAAAAAGGTTGTGTTAAAAGCAAAGGATTTAGCTGAGCTAAAAAAACTAAAAAAGAAAGCAGATTCTCTTAAAATCCCTAATGTTTTAATAAAAGATGCTGGGCTCACAGAAGTAAAACCAGGCACAATAACTGCTTTAGGAATTGGGCCTGCGCCCGATGAAATAATAAACAAAGTTATTGGCTCCCTTCCATTACTTTAAAACTATTTAAAAAACTTGATATTTCAACTGCCATACGTGGGTCAGATAAAGATACACAACCACATAAAGAATAGTCGTCAATTCTTAATGAGCAAATCTTACCTTTTCCAGATACTAAGGAAGACTGAAGTGCAATCAAAGAATCCTGCAGTGAATTTACTTTCTTGTCTGTAATCATAAACAATGCAAAAGTTCCATTTGAACTTACTATAACTTGATTATCATAAAGAAATGGCGATGAAAAACCACCTTCACTTGATTGAATAACAGAGTTTGCTTTTCCAACATCATAAGCCACTTGCGCTCTTACACTTTCATTTGAATTCCACATTTTTAAAACATCATATGGTTCTAAACAACCAAATGTTCTCTTTTCAACAACACCGTAAAATGAAAAAGTTTCAGAAACCCTTGAAATATTTTCTGGTGTTAAAAGCGAGAAAACAAATAATGCGAACAAAACAAGCATGATTGAACCAGCCAAGAAAAATTTATCCTTTTTTAATCTATCAAAAATTTCTGAAAAATCAAATCCTTTCTTTTTAAAAGTCAACACATCGCCAGAAAATGCATCCAGTTGAATAAAATATTCTCTTGAATTGGATTTTACATTAAGATGCCAAATATCATCTTTAAGCTCAGAAGATAAAATCTGATACCTTTTTTTAAAAATATTTGATAGTTTCTCTTTTACTTGAGAAATAGTAAGGGGTTTGGGTTGAATTCCTTTGTCAATAAGTGCTTTATTTATTCTTGCAACCTCTCTTTTTAAAAATTTAATCTCATTTAAGATACTAAAGATATCTTTCTTTGTTACACCTTCTTTTGATTTATATGATAGTAATGAAAGAGATATGTAAAAGAATGCAGCCACAATGAAAGAGTTAAGCATTTCTGAAATAAACTTAATTTGTGGAACAAATTCAAATGGAAGCAAAAGCCCAACCGAAAAGCAAATGAAACCAAGGATAACAGTTCCCATTACTCTTGTTATAAAATCTAACTTTGTTCTCCATCCAGATATAGCAATCCTACCAAAAAAGATTGCAATACCTAAAAGAGTAAGCTTTAAAACAAAATCTATAACCTTTGGCAAAACCTCAATCAAACCAATTATATCCATAATTTTTCAAAATAATTGATTATTTATAAACATTAGATAAGCTTTTATTTGGAAAAATTTTATCATAAAGCATGGCAAAAACTAAGAAAAAAACAAAAAAGAAAGATATTAAAAAAGTACTTGAGGTTTTACAAGGAAGTACAAAATTTAAGATGGACGTTTCTTTAATTGTTTTGAGGTACGACCCAACATTTATTGTTAAACTTTTAAGTGAAATTGCAGAAGACATTGAAACTGGAAAAGTTCTACAAATCTCGCAAGGAACAAGCGCAATTGTTATGTTGTGTGAAGAAAACTTTGCAAAAAAAGTAGAAAAGTGGTATAAGCCTTTTGTAATAGAACACAAAAAAGACTTGGTTGCATTTACAATAATGTTTCCAAAGAAAGCAATGGAAACACCAGGAATATTATCATTTATATCAGATTTGTTATCAAAAAACGGTGTTAACATAATAGAGGTAATCGGGTGTTACACAGACATAACTTTTGTAATAAACAGAAAAGACTTATTTAAAACAATGGACCTACTTGGAGAATTCATTCTATGAAAATGATTGAACTAGATGGAAGCTTCGGAGAGGGAGGAGGCCAAATATTAAGAACAAGCGTTGCCTTATCTGCTCTAACTGGAAAACCTTTTAAGATTTTTAATATAAGGGCAAAAAGAAAAAATCCTGGATTAAGACCTCAGCATTTAAATGCAATTAAAGCAGTTGCTGAACTTTGCAATGCAGAAGTCTCAACTTTAGAGGTTGGAACAAAAGAGTTAACCTTTGTACCAAAAGAGATTAAGCCAAAAACATTAGATATAGATATTGGGACTGCTGGTGCAGTTACACTCATACTTCATGCATTGCTTCCAGCAGCGCTTGATGCTGAAAAACAAATTAAGATAAGAATTCGTGGTGGAACAAATAATCCGATGGCTCCACCAATAGACAATCTCTTGCTTGTATTTATACCAATTTTGAATAAATTTGGAGCGCAAATAGAATGCAAACTTGTAAGAAGAGGATACTATCCAAAAGGTGGTGGAGAAATATTTGCTACAATAAGACCAGCAAAACTTAATGAGATAAACTTAATTGAAAGAGGAGAATTAAATAGAATATATGGCATTGCAAACTCATCATTGCAATTAAAAAAAGCAAATGTTGCTGAAAGAGAAGCAAAGGGTGCTGTAAGAAAACTAAAAGATTTAAATGTTCCAATTGAAATAAAAAAAGAATATTGCAATACATTGTCTATTGGAACATCAATATCTTTATGTGCTGAATTTGAAAATTCGTTAATTGGTGCTGATGCTTTTGGAGAAATTGGAAAACCAGCAGAAAAAGTTGGCGAGGAAGCTGCAAATAAATTATTAAAAGAAATAAACTCAAATGCTTGTGTTGACAAACACTTAGCAGACCAGTTAATCCCTTACATGGGTTTGTGGGGAGGAAAAATAAAAACAAGTGAAATAACACAACACACAAAAACAAACATATGGGTAACTGAAAAATTTTTGCCAGTTAAATTTGAAATTAAGGAAGGTGTGATATCTTGCAAAAAGTTGTAGAAACTATAAAACAGATGATAAAAAACCTTGAACACTTTCAAAGGGTACTTGTAGTTTATCATTTTGATGTTGATGGCTGTGTGTCAGCATCCATTCTTTGGAGAATATTTAACAAATTAAAAATAAATGCTGAATTCTTTCCAGCAACAAGAGGGCACGAAGACATAGTTATAAACAAAGTTAAGAAGAATGGATATGAAAAAATAATTCTGGTTGATTATGTCCCTGGAGAAAAATTGTCAAAAGAACTTATGGAGTATAACGTTGACGTAATAGATCATCATCAACACGAAAAACATTTGGAAGTGTTCAACTACCTAACTACTGCAGATTTTGGATACGAAGTTTCAACATCATATACCTTGTCAAAAGTTGCTGAAGAATTTGGAATAAAAGAACTTGAATGGTTGGCTTTTCTTGGCGCATTTTGGGACAAGTGCTTAGAAAAAACAGAGTTTTATAAAAAAGGAATATATAAAGAAAAAATGAATGAAATGCTTCCGTTTAATCTTGTTGTAAGTTTTACACAGACAAGAGGTTCAATTGAATTGTTTGAAATATTAAATTCTTCAAAAAATGAAGAAGAAGCATTAGAAAAAGTAAAAGAGCTTGAAACATACAAGGTGGCGAAAAAAACATTTGACAATGAGTTTGAAAAAATAAACACATCAAAAAAAGAATACAAGGACATATCATTAGAAATTTATTTTGTAAAAACAAAGTTTAAGCATATAAGGATATACGTTGATTATATAACTTATTCTGGCGAAGGTACATTTATATTCATACTTGATGAAAAAACAAGATACAAATTTTCATTTAGAACAACATTTAACATAAATCTTGTAGAAATAATTAGAAAACTAAGCAAGAAAATAAAAAACTTTAATGGTGGTGGGCATCCACAAGCTTGTGGTGGCATCTTAATGGGAAGAAACCTTAACGAACTTATAGAAGAATTCATAAAAGAATACAAAGACTATTTATATACCTCAACGCAAGAGTAATTAATACAAGCGCAGCCAGTTACATTATACCAATCCTCGCAGTTTTTACCACAAACAATCCCTTGAAGCTTCTCTGGGGTTTGTCCTTTTGGATAGCACTTACAATCGCAATAACTTAATTCGCAAGAAAGATTAGATACACATTCAACATCTGGAACAGAAACACTTTTAATGCTAATAAAATTAATGTATAAAAATAAACCAATCAATGCTAAAACAATGACAATAACAACTGCTTTCCAAACCATGAAAAAATAAATTCATCAGAAGTTTATAAAGTTATAAACTCTAAATAAAGCGTTGCTATCATAAGTAAAGAAGTTACAAAAACGCCAAAAAGTGTTTTCTTTAAAAGCTCCTTGTTTCTTGCATGATGAACCCAAAATACCTTTATTAACAAAGCTATAACTGCTGAAAAAACAATATAAATAGATGCAGCACTTGATGAAAGTTTTCCAATCGTTGCCAAATCAGCAAGAGATGAAATAACAGTTGATGAAGAAATCAAGCTTCCAGCAAATGTGATTGGCAAGAGCCCAAGATGTCCAAAATAAATGTTAAGAACTCCTCCAACAAACACAAGAACTGTATAAATTGCACCAAAGGTTAAAGCTGGCTTAACTGCAAAGGGAGAGTTTATGTTAATTGGCTTTGTAAACTTATGCTTGCCTTTATAATTAATAAATGCAAAAAACAACAAAGAACTCATTCCAACAATATATGGGGGTAATAATGTTATTGTAAGAGGTATGTTATGAAAAACAAGAGAGATTATTAAAAGATGGCTTAAAAGACATGCAAAGCAAGCAATAAAAACTCCAGCTTTAACATCATTTAACAATTCTTTTTTTCTTCTTGCCCAGTCAGAAAGCTGATAAACTGTTGGGCTGCTACTTATTAATCCACTAAAAAAAGATGAAACAAGCAATCCTTTGTGCGAATACAACTTCATAAGAATGTATGAAATAAAATAAATCAACGAGATGAAAACAACAATATACCAAATTTCAAATGGATTTATTATGTGATATATCCCAATATATTTATTTGGAAGCAATGGCAAGATAATTACTGCTAAAATTCCAAATTTTACTGCTGCAAGAATTTCTTCGCTTGTAAGCTTTCTTGTCCATGAAACCATTTTTCTTTTTGCAGCAAGAATTGCTGTAACAATTATAGATAAAGATGCTGCAATCAAATAATTAACATATCCTCCTATTCCAATAAAAGCACCCATTAGAAAAACAATAAACATGGTGATGTATGTGGTTGCGCCAGTGTGCTTATGAACAAAAGCATTTGAGATATAAACTGTTGTTGTAACAACAATTGATAGAACAATACCAATTATCAAAATAGGATTGTAATTAAGAAGAATTGATATATAAGAACAAAGAAAGCCAAGCATTCCAAACAACATTGTTGTTCTTATACCAAAAATTGGTGCATGAGATTTGCTTAGTTTTCTCGCATGTTCTCTTTCCACGCCTATAAGCCCACTTGTAGCCATTGAAAAAAGCAAACCTTGTATGAAATTAACAAAATCCATAGATTTTATTAATATCTCTTCTTTAATAAATATTAATGGAAGAATATGATTTTGAAATCCAAAGAATAAAGAAAGAAATACTATTGAAAAAACCTAAAGATGTATTAATACAATTGCCAGATGGGCTAAAGCCTTTTGCAACAAAGATAGCTGATGAACTAAGTGAGGTTACTAATGTGTACATATGGGCTGGAAGCTGCTTTGGTGCTTGCGACATACCGAATGTAAAAGTTGATATGATTATTCAATTTGGACATGCAGAATTTAAACAATAGGTATTGTTTCACTTATATGTTTTGGTTTCTTTATCTCCTTTGATTGCGCATCAATTTCAAGAACAAGAATATCTTCAGCTAAGCCCTTTTTATAAAATTTGTAAACAATTGTTTGATGGGGGATATCGACTTCTCTGTTATAATAATCATAGTTAATGCCTTGTTCCTTTGCTATTGAGATTGCCTCATCCTCACTAACGTAAATATAAATTGGCCTAATAAATGCATTAACATTGATTACCTCAAAATTATTTTCAGAATATGCCTTTATACTTATGCTCATTGGCGAATGCATATAACCGTAAGTGTAATCATAAACAACAGTAAAAACGCAATCAACAGTAGAGTATTCAACCCTCATAAAATGATAATGTATGCTGAAATAATAATCGCCTGTTCCGTTTTTAATATACTCGTTTGCAAATCTTATAATTGATGTCTTAAAATCATTTGTTACTATAACACCATTAGAGCAATGCGGAAGACTTGCTAATTCTTCTAATGGCTTTTCAATTTTATTAAGAGTTACAAGTGCAAAAATCATGATTATTAAAACAATGCTCAAAAACAAATACTTTTTTTCCATGAGATAAACTAAAAGTTAATAATTTAAAGACTTTTATATTAGAAGATAGCATGAAAATCCTTGGCATAGATGAGGCTGGACGTGGCCCTGTCATAGGTCCTTTGGTAATTGCTGGAGCACTTATAGATAAGGATAATGTTAAAAAACTTAAACAAATTGGTGTAAAAGATTCAAAGCTTATTCCTAAAGAAAAAAGAGAAGATTTATTTCACGAAATAAAAAAGCTTGTTAAATATAAAGTAATAGAGATATCTCCTGAAGAAATAGACCAAAGGTACAATGTAAACACAAACCTTAATCAACTTGAAGCTTTGAAATTTGCTGAAATCATAAATGAACTAAAACCAGATATTGCGATAATCGACACCCCAACAAAAAACACAAAAGCCTTTAAGAATTATTTAAAGAAATTCCTAACACACAATTGCAGATTGCTATGTGAAAATTATGCTGATTTAAACCATGTTGAAGTTGGTGCTGCATCAATTATTGCAAAGGTAATAAGAGACAAAAGAATAGAAGAAATAAAAAAAGAGGTTGGAGAAGAAATAGGTGCTGGATACCCAAGTGATGAGATAACACTAAAATTTGTGGAAAAAGCGTTAAAAGATAAAAGCCTTAGAAAGTATATAAGAAAATCATGGTACACATATCAAAAGATAAAAGCTGAAAAAGAGCAAACAAAACTTTCTGGATGGTAAAATGTTAAAAGAATTAATAAATGAAATAAAAAATATTTATGTGCAAAAAGAAATACCTAAAGAATTCTTTGAATTTCAACTATTAGAACCAAAAGGGATTGTATATGCTGTAGATGGTGGCTCGTCCATAATATTTGATGGCGGGAGCTGGTGTATATCAAAGATAAAGGTTGGAGTAGTTGGTTACAAAGGTAAAAAAAGAGTTGTTGAAAAGATAAAAACATTCTATGCACTTTCAAAAAAGGACAACGAACATATAACAACAAAAATAATGCCTGAAGGTAAGATTATGAAATCTAAAAATTTAGAAGATGCTCATAATGATGTGAGGACATTTTTAGAAGCAAAGGAAGTAAAAGAATTATATTCGAAGACATCTGCTGATGACATCATTCTTGTTGATGGACCAACAGAAGTATTAAAGAAAAATATTGTAGGTGTTAATAAAACAAGTAGATTAAGGGCAAAAAGCGGAAGGTCATTAATTGGGTTAATTAATGAATTTGGTAGTAAGAAGTTAAAGGGAAAAATGTGGTACTATGAAATTGGGAATAATGAATACATAGTTAAACTTCATCCAAAAAGTAAATTTTGCTATAAAATAACAGCACTATCTAAAGAGTTGTTTGGTGTATTAGCGTACTTTTCAAGAGACCCAGAAATAGTTGGATATCCATATCCTTTAATAAAGGTTGATAAAATAGCAAGAGTAAAAGAAGACGAAAAGAAAATGGAGAATAATAAGATAAAATTAATGGCAAAAAAAGAAGGTTTAATCTTGGATTATGATGAAAATGCAGCAATAATGCATAGCTTGCTTGATAAGAGAATGTATAGGTGATAATATGATTGGAAAAATAGTTGGTGGTTCTGTTGGAGAAAAGGTTATAATAAGGATAAAATCTGGTGAAAGAGTTGATGTTGGAGACATTCTTATTGCAGAGGACAAAGAAACAAAAGAAAAATTCTTTTTAAAAGTTGTTAACATAAACATTTCTTCATTAATTGCAAGACAATTTATCGAAGAAATGGCAGGGCAAAATTTAGAAAGCGGAGAAGACTTTGAAATATTTGATTCTCAAGAAAGATTTTATAGGCTTTGCGAAGCAAAGGTTTTAAAAATAAAAAGAGATGGAAAATTTTATCCACCAAGAACAATTCCAAATTTCTTTACAGATGTGAGAAAGATTGAAAAAGAAGACTTAGATTTCATTAAACAAGAAGGTGAAATACCAATAGGACACTTAAGATTAGGAACAAAAAAAGTAAGTGAAATAAAAATAAACCTACCTGCTAATAAATTAATATCCCATCATATGCTTGTTGTTGCAGCTACAGGAAAAGGAAAAAGTAATTTTGCAAAAGTTTTCTTAAGTGGGCTTTTAGAACTCGGCGAATACTCAGCAGTTGTTTTTGACCCACATAATGAATATTATGGTGGTAAAGGAACAAAGGGGCTTAAACATCATCATTTAAACAATAGAATACTTTACATATCACCAAAAGCAAGAGAAATTCCTGGAGCAGAAGAATTAAAGATTCATGTTGAAGATTTAGAGCCAGATGATTTCTTTGGAATAGCTGACTTAAGCCAAGCGCAACAAGAAGCACTCTCTCTTTTAAAGAAAAAATATAATGAAAATTGGATAAAGCATTTGCTTGAGGAAAAAATAGAAAAGCTCATAGAAGAATTTGATAAAAAAGTAAGCGGTGTCACATTTGCAACATTAAGAAGAAAAATGCAACATGTTCTTGAGCTTGATGAAAGTGGAAGAGGATTGGTTTTTACAATAGAAAAAAGAGAAGACACATCAATATACAATATAATAAAACAAGGGATAAAACAAAGGAAAATAATAATAATAGATACGTCTTCTGTTGGTGAGGAAGCTGAAAAAATAATAGCGTCTTCAATTTTAAACAAGTTATTTACATCATATAGGTATGCAAAACAAAAAGATGAGGTTGAATTCAACAATCTTCCAGAGGTTCTTGTTGTTTTTGAAGAAGCTCCAAGAGTTCTTGGAAAAGAGGTTCTTGCTAAAGGGGTAAATGTTTTTGAAAAAATTGCAAGGGAGGGGAGAAAATTCAAAATAGGGCTTTGTGCAATTACACAGATGCCATCATTAATACCTGCTGAAATACTTTCACAAATGAACACGAAAGTTATTCTTGGACTTCCAGCGCCAGCTGATAGAAAAGCTGTTATAAACTCATCTGCTCAAAACATAAGCGATGAAGATGTGGAAATACAAATCCTTGACATGGGTGAAGCTTTAGTTACATCACCATTTGTGAAATTCCCGCTTCCAGTTAAAATATTTAAATTTGAAGAACAAATTAAAAGATTACAAAAAGATGTTCCAGATATTGCAATTGGCTAGCGCTTACTTAAAAAACCACCAATAAGCCCAGCAGCAGCTGCAGAAACAACACCCTTTACACTTAACAAAGAGTTTACTAAATCCAATGGCTCAACATTTGCAAAAGAAAATCCAGTTATTGATGTATTCAATGAATTAAGAACAGAAATTGCTGTTAAAGATGAAAGAGAAGATAGAAAAACACCAAGAAGAATAACTAATGCTCCAGCAATAACACCAGATATTGGTCCTTTTGACAAAAAGCCAGCAACAAATCCAGAAACAATCGGCGCTATGAAAGTGCTTTTAAGGAAAAAGAAAATAATTAATCCAACTATCACCCCAAGCAACATATAAGATATAAATCATCATGAGTATAAATCTTTTGTGATAATATGAAATTTATTCATGTTGGTGATACACATCTTGGAAAAAATGAAGGAAAAATAGAGAAAAGAGTGCTTGATTTTTATAACGCATTTAAACAAGTTGTGGATTTTGCTATTGAAGAAAACGTTGATTTTGTCGTACATTCTGGAGATTTATTTGATAAAGCAAGACCTTCAGTGAAAACAATTGTGTTTGCTATAAAACAGCTTGAGAGGCTAAAACAAAGAAATATCCCGTTCCTAATTGTTCCAGGCTCGCATGACATTGGTGTTGGTGAAACAATTTTATCAGTTCTTGAAGAAGTTGGGCTTCTTAAAAATCTTGCATCATCTAAATATATATCAGTAGAAAACAATAAAATTGTCCTCAGTGGTGAAAACATTAAAGATTGTTTTATTTGTGGTTTACCAGGAAAAAGAGCAAGAATAGAAGAGGTTTATAAAAATCTTAAAATAAATGGTGATGGAAAATACAAAATATTTGTATTCCATCACACAATTTCAAAGATTTCTGAAAAATTTTCAGATATACCCACCTCCTTGCTTCCAAAAGGCTTTGATTACTATGCTGGTGGTCATTGGCATGGATTTTTTAAAACGAATTACGATAACGGGGTAATTGTTTATCCTGGTTCAACAGAATATTGTGATTTAGATGAGATGGAAAGGGATAAAAACAAATACTTTTGTTTAGTTGAATTAAATGATGACGTAAAAATAAAAAGCATACCAATTAAAACAAGACCAATTATTATAAAAGAAATAAACTGCAACAACATAGATGCTGTTGATGTGGCAAATCTTTGCATAAATTCTATTGATGAAATAAAAGAAAATGCCATCCTCATCTTTAAATTAAAGGGAAGGCTTTCAAAAGGAACAAAATCAGAAATAAATAGAGAAAAAATACTAAACTGGGCAAAAGAAAAAGGGTTCTTAATAACAAAGATATATATGGGTGAACTTGAAAATCCAGAAACGCCTTTTGTAAGTGTGAAGTTTAAAACTCCAAGCGAAATTGAAGACGAGTACTTAAAAAAACTTAATTATAATGAAGAAGAGGTTAAACTTGCAAAAGACATAATTAGGATTTTAGGCAAATCTTTTACACCAAAAGAGTATGAGGTTGCTAAAAAACAAATGATAGATTTAATAGAAGGTGTTTTTCTTGCTGATAAAAAGAATTAAACTTAAAAATATTAGAACGCACCATGAAACAGAAATAAATTTCAATAGGGGTATAACTGTTTTTACAGGAAGAACTGGTTCTGGAAAATCATCAATTTTAATGGCAATAGAGTATGCATTATTCGGCTCTGAATGTGGCATACCAAATAACGCAATTTTAATGAGAGGTAAGCAACAAGGATATGTAGAACTTGAATTTCAAGAAAAGGGGAATATATACAGAATAACTAGGGGGTTAAAAAGACAAGGAAAAAATGTTGTTTCTGATTCAACAACAAATGAGATTTATGTAAATGGGAAAAAACTAAATCTTCTTGGAAGAGCAACTGATTTAAACCAAAAGATAAAAGAAATCTTGAATTATCCAGAAGAAATCAAAGCAAAGGAGCTTTTTGAAATAACAAGTTATACTAAACAGGATGAGATAAGAACATTAATTGAGATGAGACCAGAAAAAAGACAGGAGTACATAGATAAAATACTTCAGCTCTCAAAATATAAATCAACATCAGAAAACATGCGTGAGGTAATCAATTTCTTTGAACTTTTACATGCAGAATTAAGTTCAAAAGTTGAGCTATTAGAAAAGTACAAGGAAGAATTAAGTTCAATAGAAGAAAAAATGACTGCATTAAAGGAATTGCTTAAAAAACTAAACAGTGAAATAGAAAAAGAAAAAGAAGTATATCAAAAAGTAAAAAATGAGGCAATAAGATTAGAAGAAAAAAGAAACGAGTTATTAAAACAAAGAAGGGAATATGATTCAATAAAAGGAAAAATAGAACATCTTGAAAAAGAAAACACGGAGATAGAAAAAGAAACATTGATTTTAAAAGAAAAAAGTGTTCGATTGTCAAATGAGTTAAAAAATTATCCAAAAGAAGATTACGAATCTTTAAAGGAGAAGTTCATTTCGATTTCAAAAGACATAGAATTCTTAAAGACTGAAATTTACGAAAAAGAGAAAGAAGTGCAAAAGGTAAAGGATATTGGCGAAGGAGAATGCCCACTTTGTAAGCAAAAGATAACAAAAGAACATTTAGTCAATCTTGAAAAAGAGTTTGAAAAAACAAAACAAGAGCTTGAAAAGAAGATAAATGAACTAAAAGCACAAAAGGACAATCTTGAGAAAAAAACAAGCAATGCAAAAAAAGCGGAGGAATTATCAAAAGAATTGGAGATTGCAAAACAAAGAATTGATGAACTTGAGAAAAGAAAAATAAAAAACAACCAAGAGATTGTAGAATTAAACAAAGTTTTATCATCCCATAAATTTGATTTAAATAAGCTAAATCAAATTGAACAAGAGTTAAAACATGCGCAAGAAAAACAAAGGGAAGTCTTCTCAAAGATTCAAACATTATCAAAGGAGCATGCATTAAGAAAAGAGGAGCTGCAAGAAAGCGCTAAAGAACTTTATGAAAAGAAGAAAGAGATAGAGGAGCTTGAAAACATGAAGAAAAAGCTTGAAAAACTAACAAACCTCATAAAGCTCTTAAAGAGATTAAGAAACGATATAAAAGATATAAGAGATGTAGTAAGAATGCGATTCCTTGAAGATTTCAAGCAAGAATTTCAAAGGAAATTTGAAGAGATTAGAAAATACGAAGAAGAGTATTCAGTTGACATAAAAAACGACTATGAGCCTGTAGCTTACGCATCCAACGGTGAAGAAGTGCCAATAACGCATTTATCTGGTGGGGAGAAAACAAGCGTTGCACTTGCATATAGACTTGCTCTTGCAGATTTAGCTGCGCAAATTTCTTCAATAAACCCAAGCGAGATATTAATACTTGATGAGCCAACTACAGGACTTGACCAAGAAGATATAAAAGCGCTTCCAGAAGCATTAAGAAACATAAAAACAATTCCGCAGATAATCATAGTAACACACGATGAAGAGTTAAAAAATGCAGCAGATTATAAATTTGAAGTAATAAAAGAGGGTGGAAAAAGCTCAGTAAGGGAAAAAGAATGATTATTTTTTAATTACTTTCTTACCACGTTTAGATGGCTTGATTTTTATTTTATAATCCTTAAATCTCTTCTTTTTTCCAGAAAAAAGCTCATAAAGAAAAACAGCTAAAGCTCCAGCTTCTGAATGTGGCTGATTTGTTACAGAAAGATTGTAATCTGCAAGCTTGTAAACATCTGATGGTACTTTTTCAGAGCCAACAATTACCACAAGATTCTTTCCTTTTAATTTATTCAATGCTTTTTCAAAAGGCACACCATACATAGTAAGATGTACAATAGTATAGTTATCTGCTAAATCATTAAGTGTTTTCTTCCAATTTTTAGAATATGAAATCTCAAATGGGCCACCCCACCTTTTTACAACATCTTTTACTGTCTTTATTAAAGAATCATCTCTTTCCCCACAAATAATTACCTCATCTGCTCCAAAAGCCCTTGCTATTAATGCAACATGTGTTGTTAATCTTTTGTCCCTTTTCTTCCTATGCCCAAGTCTTAAAATCTTTACTTTCATTAAATATTATGTGGAAAAAGAAAGTATAAAAGAATTTTGTGCACTTAACCTTGGCGGAGAAATAAAAAAATATCCAGAGGATTTCGTAGTTGAGGAAATAACCCCTTCAAAGAAGATATGTAGTGTTAAATACAACTTTATTGAAATATTAAAAGATACCATACCAAAGAAAAGAAAAGAACACCTTCACTTCACACTTGTTAAAAGAAACTGGACAACCCTTCGTGCAATTTCTGAGATATCAAAGAAGCTTCGTATTAGCAGGAAAAGATTTGGTTTTGCTGGAACAAAAGATAAGAAAGCAATAACTGCGCAGAGGGTTAGTGTTTGGAACGTAAGCATTGAGCAGCTAAGGAAAGTAAAAATTAAAGATATCATAATAAAAGAATTTGAATACTCTAACAAAAGAATAAGGCTTGGAGATCTTTATGGTAACAGATTTACAATTGTAATAAGAAATCCAGATTTGTCAAAAGTTAAAGAAATTGAGAACATTTTAAAGAAACCAATTCCAAACTTCTTTGGACCACAAAGGTTTGGCATACAAAGAAAAGTAAATCACTTAATAGGAAAGCAACTTCTTCTTGGAAACTTTGAAGGTGCAGTAATGCTTCTTATAACAAAACAAGAAGATAAAAATGAAGCAAGGGAGTTTGCAGCAAAACATTGGGGGGAATGGAAAAAGATACTAAAAGTTTGGCCAAAAAATCTTGGTGTTGAAGCAGCTGTTTTAAACTATCTTGTAAAATATCCAAAAGACTATGCAAATGCTCTTAGAAAATTACCAAAGAATCTAAGAAAAATGTTTGTCCACTCATATCAATCGTGGGTATTCAACAAAACATTAGCTAAAGCTTTGAAGAGAAATATTAAAGTAAAAAAAATCCCTTTAATTGGGTATAAAACACAACTAAGCGGAGAAATAGGAGAAATAATAAAAGAAATATTAAAAGAAGAGCAGATAAAACTTGAGCATTTTAAAATGAAGAGAATGCCAGAGCTTGCTGAAGAAGGCGATGAAAGGGAAGCATTTATGTTTGTTGAAGATTTTAAGTTATTAAAAATAAGAAAAAATTATATAAAAATAAGATTTAGTCTTCAAAAAGGAAATTATGCAACAACAGTATTAAGCTATCTTGGTGTTGATATTTGAAACAAAAAGATTTGTTAATGATTGTAATTGCGCTTTTAAGCAGGATTCCATTAGCATTTATTCCTAAAGACTTAACATGGGATGGTGCAGTTTATTTAATGAATGCCAAGTGGTTTGCAGGACAAAAGATATTCTTTGAAGCCCTTAGGCCACCTTTTCTTTCAAGCTTTTTTTCTATTTTCATGAGTCTTGGGATAACTTCAGAAATATTTTTTAGAATAATAGTATCATTATTTTCAGCAATGTCAATTTTTTTAACATACTATGTTGCAAAAAAGTTCTTTGGAGAAAAAGCTGGATTTCTCTCAGCAGCTGTTTTAATCTTCCTTCCAATCCATGTATTGTGGACACCAAGGATTCTAACAGGTATCCCTTCTTCTGTGTTTGTTTTATTATCTATTCTCACACTTTGGAAAGGGATTAAAGATGAAAAGTATTTGTATATCTCTTCGTTCTTTGCTGCTCTTGCATTTTTAACACGCTATCCGCTTGGAATCTTAATTTTAGCAATGTATGTATTTTTGTTATTTAAAAAAACAAATATAAAGAACATCATTATTTCCTTCGCCATTTATATAGCAACAGTCGCCCCTTGGCTTATATACAACTTTTTAAGATTTGGAGACTTTCTTTATTCGTTTAAAGAAGGAATAAAATACTCTGGAGTATCAACACAGCCAATTTACTTTTATCTTGTAACGTTGCCAAAAAGCTTTTCATTTTTAATTTTAGTTGTCTTGTTTGGTTTATTATTTTCAATCAAATATATTAAAAAAGATGAAAAACTTCAGCTTTTAGCAATAACAATTTTAATATTTGGAATAGCCATGTGTCTTTTTAAACATAAAGAAGAAAGATATCTTTTACCAATCATACCATTACTAATTATTTTCTCAAGTTACTTTGCTGAAAAAATAAATTGGAAAAAATGGGTTCCTTTTGTAGTTGTTTTAACAATTGCAAGCATTCCATTTGCAATACCGCATTACAGCAACTGCTATGGAATAAAAGAAATATCCCAAAATCTAAATGGAGTAGTTGCATCAGAATATTGGCCATTAACAGCATATTATGGAAACGTAAAGGTTGCTGTACTTCCACCAAAAGAAGAATATTTTGAAAGCTTTCTAAGAGCAAAAAACGTTAGTTACATCATAGCAGCAAGCAATGGGTGGTGGCCCCCATATGCATCTAACTTTAGTTTCTATGATTCTAAAGCTTATTTAGAGTTTGTAAAAGAAACAAACGATAGTTGTCATACATATAGATTGTATAGAGTAAAACTTTAATGTTTTTTTAATCTAAAAAAGAATATGAACTTAAGCACAATAGGGTTTTTAGCACTTGCGTATTTCTTAATTTACACAACAGTATTTTGGCTGCTTCTTTTCATAGAAAAAAGAAATGAAATTTTTAAAGACCCAATACCAAAGAAGTATCCGCTTATAAGCATAATAATACCTGTTTACAAAGGAAACAAAAAAGAAGAAATTAAAAAAGCTGTTAAATCGTGCATTCAAACAGATTATCCTAAAAAAGAGATTGTGATTGCGTGGAATGGACCAAAAAACGAGGTTTTTGAATATTGTAAAAAACTAAATGCAAAATTGGTTTACACACCAAAAAAAGGAAAAGCAGCTGGAATAAATGAAGCGCTTAAACACATAAAAGGGGAACTATTTTGCTGTTTAGATGCTGACTCATTTTTAAGAAAAGACACATTAAAACACATGGTTGGGTATTTTAATGACAAAAAAGTTGGTGCTGTCACAAGCAGCATGAAGGTGTATAAACCAAAGAATTTATTACAAAAGTTTCAATGGCTTGAATACATCATCACTCTTTATTTAAGAAAACTTCTTTCTCTTCTTGATGCCATATATGTTATTCCAGGTCCTGGTGGGATGTTTAGAACGAAAGTAATACAAAAGCTTGGAGGTTTTGATGAAAACAACCTTGCAGAGGATGCAGAAATTGCCCTTAGATTGCAAGCAAACGGGTACAAGATTAAAAACAGTGTTAATGCTTTTGTTGACACAATTGCTCCAGACAACATAAAAAGCTTACTTAAGCAAAGAATAAGATGGTACAGTGGTGTTCTTTCTAACATCCTTAGATATAAAGAATTTATTTTAAATTCAGAAAAAGGAGTTCTTGGTTTGTTTGTTATCCCTCTAGCATTTGCTTGGATAGCTATAACCTTAACAAGCATAACTTTAGTCATGCTTAATTTTTCAAAGATTGCGTGGAGTGGATATAAAGTATTTTCAGTTTTGAAATTTAGCTCTTTGCAGCTTATTCCAATATATTTAAAAACAATTATTGGCTCAATTCATCCAAATTTTGCAACAGGGTTCATGGTTTTGTTGTTAATTCTTTCATTTGTACTTGTAAGTGTAAGTTTTCACACAGCAAAAGAAAAACACAAACCACACAGATACCTTAACTACATTGCTTACTTAGTTGTTTATTCAATGCTTCATGGTATTTTTTGGCTATTCTCTGTTAGTTATCTTTTAATAAGTAAAAAGATTAAGCTAATTAAGTGGTAATATGAATATTTTCATTAAAGCAGCAATTATATCAACGTTAATATTTATAGCAATGTTTTCCCTTGGCTTAAATATGAACACAAGTGCTGTTGAAGATGTAAAACAAACAATAGAAAGCTTGCAATCAAGCTTAAATACAAGCTTAAACACAACAAACAAAACAGAAATTGCACCAATTGAGCTTGCTAACATAAGTCATGTGAATTGTAGCTTACTTCTAACACAAGCAAAGCTTCTTGGAAAGCAATCAGAAGAAGTAAAGAAAAACTTAGACAAATATTCTGATATTGAAAGTATTGATAAAAAGCAATATATTTTAATAAAAGAAAATGCAGCACAATTGTTTATATACTCTTGGGACTTTCTTAAGAAAGTTAAAGATAAATGCAATGCAAACTACACAACAATATTATATGTGTATAAAGATAAACATTGTAAGCATTGCTTTGAAGAAGAAGTGCTATTGCTTTATGTTAAAAACAAGCTTAAAGATGATGTTTATATTTTCCCAATAAATGGAGAAATAAATGTTAGCATGATTAATTCTTTGAAAGAAGAATATAATATTACAAGCTACCCAACTTTAATAATTGATGGTGAGAAGTATAGTTTCTTAAATCTTGCAAATATAACAAAAGTGTTGTGCAAAATAAGAGATTTTGAAAAATTATGCTGAAAGAACTTGTATTTTAACAACTGTTCCATTCTCTAATTTACAATCACAAACACAAAGTGTTGATGTTTTTTCTAATCCTTTTGGCGGTGCATAAGGTTTGTAATAGCAGTAATAACTAACGCATGTATTGTTTTCATTTCTTTGCTCATTTAGTTGTTGCGTTAAAAATGCGCAAATCTTGTTGTGTCTTTCAATCTCTTGTTTTATTTTGAAATTAACAAGAGCTTTGTATATAACAACTGTTGACAATATTAGAACTATGAAAAATATCACTACAGCTGTTCCTGTTTTCATAAACCTTGTTAGAAATGGTGTGCTTAAAAATATTTCGAATTAAAATAAAGAAAAAGATAAAGGCTTACGCCTTTACTCTACTTTTGCCATTGTTTCTGTGTCAAAGACAACTTTGTTTCCTTGCATCAAGTCGCTGAATTGTCCGTTTAAGACGTATCCTGCTACAACCTTACCTGCTTTTTGTGTATCTTTTGCCATGTGTCCTGCTATGATTAATGCGTCATTTGTGCCAAATGCATCTTCTATGTATTGGATAAGTGCTGTGTTCTCAGCATAGTCTGCTACTCCTTGTGTCTTACCTTCTTCTGCCAAGTTGTAAACCAACTTGTTAACTGCTGGTCCACCAACTAAGATAACTGGCTTGTCTGGAACTGCTGTGTCAAAGTCTGTGTCAACTCTTGAGACACCAGTTGTTACATCTATGTAATTGACATTAACTGCTCCAGACGTTGTTGTGGTTGTTAACTTGCCTGTTTCAGACAAGTAAACTTTTGCATATGCTTGTTCTTCTGGGTAGTATGCTGTCCAGTCATCTTTGTC
>JAGGWW010000004.1 GCA_021163365.1 Nanobdellota archaeon | reverse complement strand
TTTAACAAAGAAAACTGGTTTCTCAAGGTTTGTGAAAAAATGATTTAAAACAATTTTTTCTTCCTCTGTGTATTCCAATCTGTCACCTCCAGCTTTTCATAGAGTGAAATTAAATAAAAAGTTATGGGTTTAACCTATCAATAGTTTTATAATACTTTTTTAACTTTTTTTAACTATGACAAAAAGATGGACAGCGTATAAGATGTCTATTGCGAATATAGTTAATGGTGATTTTACAGAAGATGGTTTTGTAAATTATAAAGGTTTACAAGTACATAGAGTTAGAATTATGGGCACTGTTGTATCAAAGTTTGTTGCAGATGATAGAAAATATGGTTTTTTTGTAATTGACGATGGCACAGAAACAATTAGAATAAGAGCTTTTGAGGATTCTTTAGATTTAATAAACAAGGTTGAAATAGGAGACATTGTTGATGTTTTTGGAAGATTAAGAAAATATGAAGATGAGATTTATGTTATACCAGAGATTGTAGTTAAAATAAATGACCCAAATTGGGAGATTTTAAGAAAACTTGAACTAATCAAACAAGACAAACAATTAGAAAATCAAGAATTTGTTGAAGAAGAGATTGTTGTTGAAACAAAGGAATCAAAAGACACACAAACAACTCTTTTTGAAAGCCCAAGGCAAAAGGTTGTAAATACAATAAGAGAATTAGACAAGGGAGATGGTGTTGAAATAAGCGAAGTTATTCAAAAAGCTGGTTTAGAAAAAGATGTTGTTGAAAATGTTTTAACTGATTTAATGAACGAAGGAGAAATATTTGAGCCAAGAGCTGGAAAAGTAAAGCTTCTTGAATAAATTTATAAGATTTTTTCATTTTCTTTTTTCTATGTATTATAAAAGCAATATTTGGAAAATGTACTTGTTTGGTTTCTTTAAGAACTTACATTTTATTAGCGCTGTTTTTATTCCATTTTTCATATCATGGGGAAAACTGCAATTTTCTCAAGTTTTGCTATTACAATCTCTTTATTTATTATTTGTATTCTTACTTGAGGTGCCAACAGGTGCAGTTGCAGATTATCTTGGTAGAAAGGTTTCAATTTCTCTTGGTGCTTTATTTGGAACAATTGCAGCTATTGTTTATGCAAGTTATCCAAGTTTCTATGTGTTTTTGCTTGGAGAGTTCATATTTGCAATTGGCACAACTTTAATTTCTGGTGCTGATAAAGCACTTATTTATGATTCTTTGAAAAAAATGAAGTTAGAAAAACAATCAAAGAAGATATTCGCAAGATGGCACAGCTTTAAACTTACTGGTTTATTTATAAGTCCTTTAATTGGAAGTGTTATAGCTGTAAAACTTGGGTTGCGTTATCCTATGCTATTGCTTTCTGTCCCTCTTGCTATTGCAGGAATAATAGCATTAACACTTAAAGAGCCAAAGACAAAACAAAAGATTGAATCAAGAAGGTACGTAGATGTTCTTGTAAAAGGTGTAAAGTATTTTGTTAAGCATAAGGAGCTTAAGATTATTGCTTTTGATTTTATAGTAATCTCTATTGTTTCTTATTATCTTATATGGACATATCAGCTTTTATTGCAAAGAGCTGGAGTAAGTATTGCTTATTTTGGTGTAGTTAGCTCCCTTTTAGTTCTTTCCCAAATTGTTGTTATTAATAACTATAGTAGGCTCGAAAAGCTTTTTGGTTCAAAAGCTAACTTCTTAACTATGAGTTCTCTTTTGCTTGGCGTTGGTTTAGTTATTGCTTCATTAACATCTTTTGTTCCACTTTTAATAATTGCAATTTTAATAAGCGGTGCATTTGGGCTTGGTAGAAGGCCTATTTTTGATAGTTATCTAAACAAGTTTATTCCATCAAGAGAAAGGGCAACTGTTATTTCATTTATTTCAATGCTTAGCAGTTTTTCATTGATTGTTTTAAACCCCATTGTTGGAAAGGCTGTTGATTTATCATTAACAAAATCATTGTTGTTCCTTGGTGCTTTTGCAATTGTTTTTTCACTAATATTTAGAATAAAGGAAGAAATATTAATTGATTGAAAACATTTATTAATGCTTAATTTGATGGTGATATTATGAAATACGAAGAGCTTTTAGAAAGGGCAATGAAGAAGATACCAAAAGACATAAATCGTGGAGAAAGATTTAACCCCCCCGCTGTTGAATCCTTTATTGAAGGGAATAGAACAATTGTTACTAATCTTCATGCTCTTGCAAATTATCTTAATAGAGATTTAAACCACATTGTGAAGTTCTTAGCAAAAGAGCTTGCAGCTCCAGGAAATGTTGATGGAAAAAGAGTCATTTTCATTGGCAAATTTCCAAATAAGGTAATAAATGAAAAAGTACAGCTTTATATCAAGCAGTATGTTAGATGCAAAGAGTGCGGAAGTCCTGACACAAAGTTTGAAAAAGAAGATAGAATTTTAATGCTCCACTGCATGGCTTGCCAAGCAAGATATCCTGTTCCAAAGGTGAAGTAATTGTGGCAAAAGGGCATTGAAACGAATGTTAAAAAATTTTTTGCTTTTAGTTTCTTTTCAAACTTTTGGTTTACAATTGCAATAGGAATTTTGTTTATAAGAGCGTTTAATATAACATATACCCAAATTGGTGTTCTTGAAGCAGCATCTTTAATTGTAATTTTATTACTTGAAATTCCATCTGGTGTTTTTTCTGATTTATTTGGACACAAACTAACTGTTTTTATAGCTATGCTCTTGTGGAGCATTGGCAACATTGTAATTGGATTAGGTAATGGGTTTTATGCATTTTTGATTGGATACTGCATACTTGGAATTACAGATGCTTTTCGCTCTGGAGCAGAATCTTCACTGTTATATGAGTCTCTAAGAAAGTTAAAAAGGCAAAGAGAATACTTGGAAGTAAAAAGCAGAATAAGAAGATTAACAACTTTAACAGTGGTTACTGGTGCATTAGTAGGACCTGTTCTTTTCAATATAAACATCAGGCTCCCATTTCTTATTTCTGCAATTTTCATATTCATTTCATCCTTAATTGTGCTTTCAATGGTTGAGCCATATTCTAAAAAGAAAACAACTTCTCTCAAAAAACACTATGAACATTTTATACAATCCCTTAAATTTTCAATGAGTAACAAACACATTAGTTGGCTTATTGTCTTTGGAGTAATTCTTGCAATCCCAATGGGCATATTTGTTAATTTATTTAGCCAGCCTTATTTAGTTAAAATTGGGTTTAGTGTCTTAGGTGTGGGTGGAATTTTTGCATTGATTCATGGAGCATCAGGTGTTATTGCATCATTTGCAGACAAAATAGAAGGAAAACTAAAAGAAAAGGCATCCTTACTTAGCATCATATTAATCCAAAGCATCGCCTTTATTATTATGTCAATTGTTAATGCACCAATAGCAGCTATAGCAGTAATAATGCTTTATATTGGAAGAGATTACAAACAAATGATTTTAGATGCATATATGAATCGCCATATAAAGCCAAAGAACAGAGCAACTGTTTTATCAATAAGCCAGTTTACTAGTGATTTGTTTGCTGCAATTTTTGTTATAATTGGTGGTTATATTGCAGATGTATTTAGTATGAATACAGCGATACTACTACTTGGAATAGCAACACTTATACTTGGAATTCCGCATTTTTTAAAAAGATATGCAAACTTAAAGAAATATACCTATAATCGGTGAGAAAAAATGAAATTCTGGATAAAAGTGCAAAAGGTAATGCAAGAGCACAGAGAAGAAATTGTTGTTGCAGTTTGCGATGAAGATTTGCTTGGTAAAGAATTTGGATATTTCAAAATTTCTGAACATTTTTTTAAAGGCGAGTTAGTTGATGCTGACACAGCATTTAAATTATTAGAAGAAGCAACAATTGCAAACCTTGTTGGCAATAAAATAGTAAATGAGGCTCTTAAAAGAAATTTTATTCAAGAAAACGGTGTTAAAAAAATCCACAACATCATGCACGCACAAGTGTTCTTGCTTTAGGCGAATTATAAATTTCTATGGTGCCATCAACCCCCCTTATAATTAAATTTCCACCTTTTTTTAATGCTGTTTCATGGGCTGTTATATATCCATCAAGTTCATAACCACTTATTTTGAACTTAACTATTCTTGTTCCTTTGTCAAACTCTGGTTCTTCCCTAAGGTATAATATTCCTTTGTAATCTTCTGAAAGAATGTTTATCATTACTCCCTTTTCTTCTTTTGACAGGGAATTAAAAAAATCTGCAACATCTTTTGCAGCGCCTTTTCTTAATTCATTTAAGCGATTTTTTAACTCATCCTCTAAACCCATAAGTTTTTTAATGTATCCAAAGCTTATATATTTATTGTAATCTTAGAGGGGTGACTTATGAGATTTTTCAAGAAAACAGCACTTGCAATGTTCCTTCGTAGTTATTTTAAGGAGCCAGACCCAAATAAACATCTTCATTTAGAAACACCAGATTTACACAAAGGTTATAATGTGTTGGAATCAGCTCTTGAGAGAGTTCAAAATAGATATGGTTTTAAAAATCCTTTAATTGTTATAGGCCCAAATGTTGAAAAAATATCATATAAAAGAAAAAAGCTTGGAAAATCTTTAGTTCAAATTCTCGAAGACTTAAATTGTGAAAGCGTAGAAAAAGTTGTTTACAACGAAACACCTTTAACAATTGATGGTGTGATGAATTTTTATAAGGAGAACATAAAAGAAAAAGATATCTCTTTTGACATGTGTTTTGGTGTTGGTGGCGGTAGAATCTTAGATGCTGCTAAGATAATTGCTCATCCAAATCATCCAATTGTAACCATTCCAACAACTTTAAGCAATGATGGCTTTGCATCACCTGCTGTAAGCGTAATACAAGATAATGATAAAAAATCATTTTTCTTTAGGCCGCCATTTGCTATTATTGGCGAGTATTCCATACTTGAGAATTCTCCACACATAAGAACTGGTTATGGTGATTTTGTAGCAAAATACACATCTTCGTATGATTGGATGCTTGCAGCAAGTTATAATCCAGAAGAAGTTGGTTTTAGCAAACTCATATACGAAGCCTTACATTCCTCTGCTGAGCTTCTTATTTTAAGCATAGAAGAGATGCCAAAGGAAAAAGGAAAAGTAATTATTTCTCCAAGATATATTGATATGCTTTTAACTGTTGGTGTAATAAGTTCAGCTGCAGTTATTTCTGCAGGTAGCACTATACCAGCTTCAGGAAGTGAGCATAAAATTTCTCATGTGCTTGATTTAGAAGGAATAGAAGGTAGTCACGCTGAAAAATGTGGTGTTGCAACAATTCCAATTGCTTATTTACAAGGACAAGATTGGAAAAGTGTAAAACAAAGCTTGGAGCGTGTTGGTGTTCCAACAAGTTTTAAAGAACTTGGTGTTTCAAAAACAAAGATGAAAGAGATAATCAAAAAAGCAAGAAGGTTTAGGCCAGAAAGATATTGCATTCTTCATGAATTTTCTGATACTAAAACAATAAAAGCATTTGAAAAAACAGAAGTAATCTAAAGGGTTTTTTGTTGTGGCATTTCTAAGCAAGCTTTAACAAACCCTAAGAACAATGGTGATGGTTGTTCGAATCTTGATTTAAATTCTGGATGTGCTTGTGTTGCAACAAAGAATCTATGATTTGGTAATTCTAAAAACTCCATTAATTTTCTATCTGGTGAAACACCAGAAAAAACAAGTCCATTTTCTTCTAATTTTTCTATAAATTCTGGGTTTACTTCATATCTGTGTCTATGCCTTTCACAAATTTCATTTTTTCCATATAATCTATGGACCAATGTTCCTTCTTTTAAAATTGCAGGATATGCTCCAAGTCTCATGCTTGCTCCCATCTTTTTTTCTTCAACTAATTTCTTTTGCTCTGGAAGAATGTCTATAACTGGATATGGTGTATTTTCATCAACTTCTGTTGTGTTTGCATTTTTCATTCCACAAACATTTCTTGCAAATTCAATTACAGCCATTTGCATTCCATAACATAAACCAAGAAATGGGACATTGTTTTCTCTGCAGAACTTAATTGCTTGTATTATTCCTTCTGTACCTTTTGAACCAAAGCCACCAGGAACAACAATTCCATCATATTTTCTTAACATGTTTGTTCCATTTTCTTCTACAAGAGTGGATTGGATTTGCTCAATAATTGGTTTAACACCTATTTCTGCGCATGCATGTTTAATAGCTTCAAGAACAGATATGTAAACATCTTTATGTTCAGAGTTTCCATGAGCCACATATTTTCCAACAACACCGATTTTAACAATCCTATCGCTGTTTAGTAAATTGTTAACTCTTTTCTCCCATTCTTTTAACCCATTTTCTGTTTTTGGCTCCAAACCAAATTTTTTAAGAATTTTTTTCCCAAAGCCTTGCTCATGAAATAACAAAGGAACAAGATAAATTGATTCCAAATCAGGGTCGTCTATGATATTTTCTTTTTCAATAAAACATCTTTTTGAAATAGTGTTTATTCTTGGCTCATCAATCCTTCTTTCACTTCTTGTAACAATGAAGTCTGGAAATATTCCAACTTCTCTTAATCTTGCTGCTGCATGCTGTGTTGGTTTTGTTTTAAGCTCCCCAACATTTTTTAAGTAAGGTAAATATGTTACAAGTATAAAAATAGAAGGGTGTTCTCTTCCAAGCTCTCTTATAGCATGTAAAAATGGAAGGTTTTCTATGTCTCCAGTTGTTCCTCCAACTTCAACAAGAACAAAATCATTATCTCCAATAACACTTTTTATCCTGTGTTTTATTTCATTTATTATGTCTGGAATCATCTCAACATCCTTTCCACCATACTCAAGTCTTCTTTCCTTTTGTATGACTGATAAAAAGATTTGCCCTGTTGTTATGTTGTGTTTTTTTGGTATGTTTTTTCCAAGAAATCTTTCATAATTTCCTAAGTCTTGGTCTATTTCCCCACCATCTTCTGTTACCCAAACTTCTCCATGTTCTGTTGGTCTCATTGTTCCAGCATCAATGTTTATATACGGGTCAATTTTTATTGCAGTAACTTTGTATCCATAGCTTTGGAGAAGTTTTCCTATAGATGAGGTAACTATGCCTTTTCCAAGTCCAGAAAGAACACCACCAACTACAAATATGAATTTAACACCCATGTAATATTTGCAAAAACTAAGTAAATAAAAAGTTTGCTAAAGAATAGTAAGCTTTAAAAATAAAACAAATTGTTTGATTATACACAGGTGATGGTTTTGGCGGAAAAGGAGACAATGCTTGAAAAAATAAAAAGAGTAATGAAAATAAAAGAACAAATTAGAAACATAGGTGTTGTTGCCCACATCGACCATGGTAAAACAACACTTTGCGATTCTCTTCTTGCAGGTTGTGGAATGCTTTCTTATGAAAAAGCTGGAGAAATGTGTGTTTTAGATTTTAAAGAGGTTGAAAAAGAAAGAGGAATAACTGTTCAATCAGCAGATGTTAACATGGTTCACGAGTACAAAGGAAAAGAATATTTAATTAACTTAATCGATACACCAGGCCATGTTGATTTTGGAGGAGATGTCACAAGAGCTGTTCGTGCAATTGATGGTGCACTTGTTTTAGCAGATGCTGCAGAAGGAGTAATGCCACAAACAGAAACAGTTCTTAGACAAGCTTTAAAAGAGAGAGTTAAGCCAGTCCTCTTTATTAATAAATCTGATAGACTTATTTCAGAGCTTAGGCTTTCTCCGCAACAAATTCAAGAAAGATTCTTAAAGATAATTTCAGATGTTAATAAACTAATAAGAGATTTAGCACCAGAGGAGTTTAAAGAAAAATGGCAAGTAAGTGTTCAAGAAGGAAGTGTTTGCTTTGGCTCTGCAATTCATAAATGGGCAATTTCTTTTCCAATTATGAAAGAAACAGGCATTACATTTAAGGACATAGTTGAGGCTTATGCAAAAGGAAAAGAAGCTGTTGAAGAGTTTGCAAAGAAAGTACCACTTCATGTTGCTGTTTTAGACATGGTTGTAAAACATTTACCAAACCCAGTTGAAGCACAAAAACATAGAATAAAAGCAATCTGGCATGGTGATTATGATTCTCCAGTTGGAAAAGCTTTGCTAAACTGCGATGAAAATGGACCTTTGGTGATGAGCGTTACAAAAGTTATTGTTGACCCTCATGCTGGTGAGATTGCAATTGCAAGAATTTTTTCAGGAACTTTAACAAGAGGACAACAATTGTATTTAAGTAAAGGAGGAGAAGCAAAGGCTCAACAAATTTATGTTTGGAAAGGAAATCAAAAGTTCCCAGTTGAATCTGTTCCAGCAGGGAACATAATTGGAGTTGTTGGGCTTCGTGGTGTAAGCTCTGGTGAAACTGTTTCTTCTGAAAAAGGTATAACTCCTTTTGAACAAATCAAGCACTTGTTTGAGCCTGTTGTTACAAAAGCATTTGAAGCAAAGAATCCAAAAGACTTGAACAAATTGATTGAGGTTTTAAGGAATAAGAGCAGAGAAGACCCAACTCTTAAAGTTGAGATTAATGAAGAAACAGGAGAACATCTTGTTTCTGGATTGGGTGAGCTTCATTTAGAAATAATTGAAGATGACTTAAGAAGAGAGCATGGAATTGAAGTAAAAACATCACCACCCATTGTTGTTTATAGAGAATCTGTTACAAAGAAATCACCAGAGGTAGAAGGTAAGTCACCAAATAAGCACAACAAGTTTTACATAACTGTTGAGCCCCTTCCAGAAGAAGTTTTCAAGCTTTTAGAAGAAGGAGAGATTACAAACATTCATCCAAGAAAGAAAGACGAAGAAGTTTTCAAAAAACTTCAAGAAGCAGGCTTTACAAGAGATGATGCAAGAAGAGTTAAATCCATTTTTGAAAACAATATTTTTATTGACAACACATCTGGTATTGTTCACATAGGAGAAGTAATTGAGATGTGTATAAATGCATTTGAGGAAGTAATGAAAAACGGACCACTTGCAAAGGAACCTTGTATAAAAGTTTTAGTAAGGCTTGTTGATTGTTCTCTTCACGAAGATGCTATTCACAGAGGACCAGCACAGGTTATCCCTGCTGTGAGAGAAGCAATTAAGCAAGCAATGTTGCAAGCAGACCCTGTTTTATACGAACCAGTGCAAACTATAAGAATAGATTCACCTGTTCAATTCATGGGAGCAATTTCAAAGATTATTCAAAGCAGAAGAGGGCAACTTTTAGACATGCAGCAAGAAGGAGAAACAATTGTGATTAAAGCAAAGATACCTGTTGCAGAGATGTTTGGATTCACAGATGTTCTTAGAAGCGAAACAGAGGGAAGAGCATTTTGGTTCTTAGTTGACTCTAAGTTTGAGAGACTTCCATCATCTTTACAAGATACAGTAATTAAGAAAATTAGGCAAAGAAAAGGGTTAGATTAGAAAGCTTTTTAAATGGAAAACTATCCCTTATAGTTTAGACTTTTATGTTAAAATAGGAGGTATTTAAAATGGCGGCAAAACCACACATAAACCTTGTTGTAATTGGACATGTAGACCATGGTAAATCAACATTAGTTGGAAGAATGCTTTATGAAACAGGTACAATTAGTGAGCAAGATATTGAAAGATATAAGAAAGAAGCAGCAGCATTAGGTAAACAAACTTTTGAATTCGCATTTGTTCTTGATGCAACACGTGAAGAAAGAACAAGAGGTGTTACAATAGATTTATCTCACATGAAATTTGAAACACCAAAATATTACTTTACTATAATAGATGCTCCAGGACACAGAGACTTTATTAAGAACATGATAACTGGTGCATCACAAGCAGACGCAGCAGTTCTTGTTGTTGCAGCAAAAGAAGGTATCCAACCACAAACAAAGGAGCACGCATTTTTAGCAAAAGTTCTTGGAATTAAGCAATTCATTGTTGTAATCAACAAGATGGACACAGTTGATTACAAAGAAGAAGCATACAAACAAGTAAAGGAAGAGCTTGAGAAGTTCCTTAAAACAGCTGGGTTCAAAACAGATGAAATACCATTTATACCAGCAAGCGCACTTGAAGGTGAAAATGTAACAAAGAAGCTTGGAAAGATGCCATGGTGGAAAGGACCAACTGTTTTAGAAGCATTAGACCAATTGAAAGAGCCAGAAAAACCAATAGACTTGCCATTAAGGTTGCCAGTTCAAGATGTTTACTCAATTACAGGTATTGGAACTGTTCCAGTAGGAAGAGTTGAAACAGGAGTAATGAAGGTTGGACAAAAAGTTATTTTTGAGCCATCAAATGTTTCAGGAGAAGTTAAATCAATTGAAATGCACCACGAACAAATGCAAGAAGCAAAACCAGGAGACAACATAGGATTTAACGTACGTGGTGTAACAAAAGAGCAAATTAGAAGAGGAGATGTTGTTGGACCAGTTGAGAACCCACCAACTGTTGCAAAAGAATTTACAGCACAATTGGTTATATTGCACCACCCAACAGCAATTAGCAAAGGATACACACCTGTATTGCACGCACACACAACACAGGTGCCAGTTAAGTTTAAGGAATTAAAACAAAAGCTTGACCCAAAAACAGGAGCAGTTGCTCAAGAAAACCCAGACTTACTTAAAACAGGAGACGCAGCAGTTGTTGTGCTTGAACCTCAAAAGCCATTGGTAATAGAAAAGAGAAGCGAGATTCCAAAGCTTTCAAGCTTTGCAATTAGAGACATGGGAGAAACAGTTGGCGCAGGATTCGCAATTGACATTGTGAAGCGCT
>JAGGWW010000039.1 GCA_021163365.1 Nanobdellota archaeon | reverse complement strand
CAACTATGTCCTGCCCAACTCCATTTATTTGTCTTTTTATTGTATCTTAAAGTGTTTAACTTTTGGTTACCCTTTCTAAAAGATGTTGGGGCAAAAGGGTTACTCTTTGAATTGTCAAAAAATTTTAGATAATCATACACAGATAAAATTAAGAAATCTATTGTTGTGTCACAATAGAACACATAGACATGTCTAGGATCAATTCTTATATCTTTTGGTTTTAACGTAAACCCGAACATACCGTTTTTTAAGGCCCTTGTTTTTATTTGGACAAATCTTAAAATATCTATCGTCGACTTTCCACATACCCTGCAAACATTACCTTCTGAAATATTCACTGGTGTATGTCCTCTTGGGCAAACCTTTTTAGTTATTATCCTGTCGATTCCTGTATCAGTAAAAGGTTCAAATACATCCCACCCCATTAATCTAAAATTTTCGCTCACAAAGTCCTCTGTAACTTTCTTTTTATTTAATTTGTTAAAATCTTCTGGTTTAACATCAGGAAAAGGGTTGACAGGAAATTTTTTCCTTCCCTCTCTATTAATTAAAATCTTTTCGTCCATTTTTATTACCACTTACAATTTTAAGCAATTCTTTTCCCTTTTTAGTTAACACATAAGTAACTGTTCTGGTATTGTTTGAAATGGGAGAAACGAGCCCTTTCTCTTTCAATCCTCTTAAAATCCTGCTCATGGATGCCCTGTTAATATCTAATTTATTTGCTAATTCGCTTGATAACAATGGCTGAGAATTTAACAATTCTAGAGTTTTGATCCTGTATTTACCATCCTTTACCCAATTTAGTAGCTCGACGTCCATGTTATAAAAAAAGATTCACATATATTATATAATCGATTAACATTTAGTTAACATTAAGAAAGGTGTGTTAGGATATTCTTTCCTCAGACGTTTTAGCAAGAAAAAGCAACTTTTTAATAAGATTTTTATTTAATAGAAGTTTTAAGTTTATTATGGGTGTTTTAGTAGATACTGATGGTGGATTGTTTCGGCAGCCAAAGCTTAAGATATTAGTCACAGATGTTAATACTTCAAGGCTTGAACAAATTCTTTCAAAACTTAAATTTAAGAAAAGTTACTTTGGAGATTATGTTATTTTTAAAAAAAGGTTTTTACCTTTTGATTTTCTTTATGAACAAACTGTTGTAATAAATCACAATTCTAGAAGCGCAACATTAGAATTGTCTTGCTATGGTGCCACAATTCTTATTAAAGAGTTTAAAGGTGTATTTGATAGAGATATATACAATACTCTTGCAACCAAGGTAAATGATGTCTATAGGAGATATTGGGATTTTTAACGTAAAGTTTAAAAATAGTTCTTTAATTGTGATATCCATGGTTATATGGCATGCTCAAAGAAAGAGAAAAGTTTCTGGTAGCAAGTACAAGAAATTTAGGGATAAGAGAAAATACGAGCTTGGAAGAGAAGCAGCAAACACAACTATTTCAGAAAAAATAAACGTAAAGAAAATAAGAACCATGGGCGGAAATCAAAAGCTAAGAGCAATTAAGATTAACTATGCCAATGTTCTTGATTTAAAGTCAAATAAATATCAAAAGGTGAAAATAACTAAAGTTTTAGAAAATCCTGCAAACAGACACTTTGCGAGAAGAGGTGTTATAACAAAAGGTGCAATAATTGAAACAGAGATTGGAAAAGCAAAAGTTACAAGCAGGCCAGGACAAGATGGAATTGTAAATGCTGTCCTTATCTAATTAATACTTAATATATACTCGCCCCATCTATTTTCTTCTTTTCCTTCAAAATATAGAACACCATTCTCAAACTTTTTAATTTTAACAGCATCGTACAAATCACTTAAGACAGATTTTTCCCAGTTTAATAGCACCACACGCCACTTACTATGTTCCCTTCCAACAAAAGCAGCAATTCCATCTTTGTATATTAAGTCTGATATGTGATCGTAAAAACCATGCGTCATCTCTCTTTTTCCATCAAATAAACTCACTGCAAAAAAACCGTTTTTTGAAGCTAAGAAACAAGCAACCCCATTTTCAACTATTAAATTGATTATGCCTTCGTATGAGCTGCTTCTTGATTCTTCATCTTCGCTTAGCTTGATTACCCTTTCTTTAGCGACACCTTCAATGCCAACAAAGTAAACTACATTGTTATCAATCCTTAAATCTCCCGCATCATGATATAATCTACTCTTAACTACATTATCTTTTGAAATCAAGCAACATCTTCGTTTACTTTCCTTGTTTTCTACAAAAGCCATGATTTTGTCATTTCGTATAAAATCCCTTATTTCTTCAAACATCATGTTTACTCTAGGGAAAATAAACCTAATCCAGCTACCACCATAAACTTTGTAACCAATATCAAACTTCTCAAGATGAATATATGGGTAAACTTTGCCATTTGAATCTAAGATTATTTTTTTGTCTTTATCGATTTTCCATCCTTCAATTAGTTCTTCTAAATTTACTTTTGTTTTTTCTTCGAGCAATGCATTAATGTTCAAGAATCACACCTTTTAGAAAATAGTATTTGTTTGAGCTGTTAAAAGATTTTTCTTCTCTAACTAATTTTAACTTTGTTTGTTCAAGTAATTCTTTTAATCTATCTTCATTAACATTGACTAAATAAAACATTTTGCAATTCCCTTTTAATCTTTTTAATATTCTATGATTTAAAACTTCATTGTAAACAATGCACAAATCAAATTCTTCATTAAGCACTCTTTTAATGTTTGGAGCATAGTTAACTCTTTGCTCTAATCCAAGTTTTTTAATATATGATTTTACAAGCTCAAGCTCACTTTTTTTATCTACAAATGTTACTTGACTGCAAAATTCTTTTTGTAATGCAAGCAATGAAAGTAAGCCTTCTTTTGGAAAAACATGAAGTATTCTTTCACTATCTCCATGTCTTCTTAGATAAAATAATTGATTAAGGATTTCAATAAGTTCATTGTCATTAATCTCTTTATTTATCTTAGAGAAAAATCTTCTATATTCTCTAAGAGGACAGTTTAGTGATTCCTTTTTACACATGTCGTAAAAACATATTCCCTTTTCTTTTTCTTTATCTATTCTTTTAGCAGCTGAACATAATGGATTATAATAAAAAACATTTCTTTCTCCATCGAACATGATTAATACGTTTGTGTCAACAGCTTTAGCTTTTTTAGTTAAATAAGAAAGAAATGTTCTCTCAATAGCTCTTGGCACATGAAGTTTTTCAACAATCTCTGAAAACGAGAGTCCGTTGTTTTCTTTTAAGAGATTAACTGCTTCATTAAAGATTTCCTCAAGGTCTGGTTTTTCATTTTCTTCTTGTGTTTTCTTTTGTACAAGCTCGCTTAAACTGAGAAATGGTGCCATGAAACAAGAAACCTTTTTATTACTTATAAAATTTTTTATTTTTTTAACTTTAGAATGGCAACAATTTATATATTCATTTATAAATCTTTTGGAGTAAGTTTATTAAACACAACTGCTTTTTAATTTACATGGTTTGGGAGCTTATAACCGCCATATTGCTTATCGCTGGATTTTACTTAGCATTCACGCGTTTTAAGCTCTTTAGATTTGGAACATATGTTCTTGCTGGTTTGGTTTTAATTTTCCTTTTCTTTAAGTTTTTTGTAAAAAAATACAATGAATATGAAAGAGCAATAATTTTTAGAATGGGCAAGTTTAACAGAATAGCTGGACCTGGTTGGGCAATTGTCATTCCTTTTTTTGAAAAAGAATATGCAAAGGTTGATGTGCGTACAAAGATGATTGATTTATACATACCAGTTGCATTTACTAGCGATGATTTAAGATTGAAAATAGATGGTGTTGTTTATTATAAGATAATAGACCCAAATAAAGCAATTTTGAAAATAGACAACTATCTAAATGGCTTAACAAATCTTTTAATCTCAGAAACAAGAAATCTTATTTCTTCATTAACAATGAGGGAAATGTTTGGAAATCTTGATAAATTAAATGATATGTTGGCTGATAGAATTAGACATGCTACTTTAAGATGGGGGATAGATATTCCAATGGTTCAAATAAGAAGCATAATGCCTCCAGAAGAAATTGCATTAGCAATGCAGAAAAAAGAAATAGCTGCACAATTACTGCAAGCTCAAAAGTTTAAAGCTGAAGCAAGAAAGATTGCAATTGAAGCTCTTGGAGAAGCTGCTAAAAAGCTTGATGATAGAGCTATTATGTATTTATACATAAAAGCACTTGAAGACATAAGTAAAGGCTCATCTACAAAAGTTGTTTTTCCTGCACAATTTATGAATGTTATGAAAAGAGGTTTTGGTTTAGGAGCAGGTATTTCTGCAGCTGGCATTGATGTAAATCAAGCTGTTGAAGCAATAAAGAATAAGATTAAATCTTCATAGCAAAATACTTTTAAGCATGCAAATTTAAATCAATAATATGAAAAAAGTGTTTTTTGCTTTGATTTTTATACTTGCTTTCTCAATAGCAAATGCACGCTCATTAGAAATAAAAATAGATAAAGATGAAGTTGCTGCAAATTCTGAGCTTAACATAGAATATCGCATCGCGTTAGATGAGGTAGAAACATTTAGCTATGAAATTGGAATAAAAGGTGAAAATGTTTCGCTTGTTTTGTTTAATAAAACTGCAACAACAGATGAAGAAACAGGTGTTATAAGTTGGAATACAAAAAATTATCCAGCTGGAAAATATGAAGCTTATATATTTATTTATCCAGCAACATATTGGCCATCTAAGAAGTTTGATATATTGCCATATATGGATTTTGAGATAAGCAAGAGTGTTCTTGATTTTTTTGTATACAAAGATGAGTTGCTTAAGACTATTACTATAAAGAATACTGGAAATGTTCCAATCTTTGTAGCCACATCTTTAAAGGGATTAAAATCACAAGCAGTATTAACACCAATTACAGCAAGATTAGATGTTAATAAATCTCAAAACTTTTTATTATCTGTAAAAAAACCAAAAGAGCATTATAACGCCACATTAACATTTGAAATAGAGTGGGGTGATGTTTTAAGAGAAATATCTATTCCAGTTAGGGTTTATAATCCAATTGTTAGCATAGAGCTAGAAAATATTAGTCAAAAAAGAGAAGGGAATAATTACACATTAACTTTTACAATTTTAAACAATGGAAATGTTGGCAGGAACTTAACATTTACATTCAAGCTTGCAAGTGGTTTAAAAGAAGATTTTGCATTTATTAAACCAGGTGAAAGTAAACAATTTATTTATTCTTTTAAATCAAGTGTTAGAACACTTGAGATTAAGTTTATTGGAAGTGATGGAAAAGAAAAAGTAATTAGAAAAAACTTTGGCATATTTTCAATTCTTACTTTTGATAAAAATATGCTTTATGCAGCAATTATAATTATTCTTCTTATAGGAATCGTTTATGCTATCAAAAGAAAGAAAAAGCTTCCTGAAGAAATAGATGTTAGCAAACTGGGTGTGAAACATGGTTGATTGGGATAAGGAAATAACTTTTTACAAATACTATGTATTTACCTTAGGTGAAATAAGGGATTTAATTTTCTCAGCAATTATTCTTGGATTTTTATTTTCATCGATTTTGCACTACTTTCAATACACTGGTTTTGCTTCCTTAGTTAAGAACTTTTTAATATCTGTTGTTATTGTTGGTCCAGCTTTAATTTTGCATGAATTAGCACACAAGTTTATGGCGCAAAGATATGGTTGCAAAGCGCATTATGTTTTATGGCCAATGGGTGCAATTTTTTCAATATTTTTAAGTTTTTTAACAGGGGTGATTTTTGCAGCATTGGGTGCTGTTATGATTTCTACAAAATATTCTACAAGGCTTGGTTATAAGTATATTGAGTTATCAAGAGAAGAAATTGGGAAGATTTCTATTTCAGGACCTTTAACTAATTTGGGATTAGCTATTATTTCATTTATCCTTTCCCCGCTTAGCAAGATATTCCTTGTCTCAGCTCAAGTTAATCTTATTGTTGCAATGTTTAATCTTATTCCATTCCCGCCTCTTGATGGCTCAAAGGTTTTTGCATGGAGTAGACTCGCATGGATAAATGCTTTAGCAGTTGTTTTATGTCTTTTAATCTTGCCATCTTATGTTGGTTTAGGCTTATCTATTTTAATATCTATTGTTGTTGGCGTGTTAATTTTCCTTTTAGCAAGGCTAATCTCTCCATGGAAGCATCCAGAAGTTGTTCATAGATATTAACGAAAAACTATTAAAATAGTAGGTTCATTAAAAATTAGAGGCGGAGGTAAGAAAATGGTCACAAAAGGTGAAAGGGTACAATCTAAAAACATTTTAGGAAAAACTGTTGTAAGCAAAGCTGGTAAAACTTTTGGAATTGTTGGTGATATAATTTTTGAAACAAAGACAGGAGAGTTAATTTACATTGTTTTAAAGAATCCAACACCTTATGCTATGAACTTTGATTTGCAAAAGGATGAGAAAGGAAGGCTTCAAATACCATTTAGTGCAGTTGTTGCAATAGGCGACTACGTGCTCGTTGCAGAGGAAGACATCCTTTAATCACTTTAGAATAATAAATTATTTAAATTCTTATTTCTTTTGTTATATTTAATGGTATTTTTAAAAAGAGCGCAGCATAAGAAATTAGAAGATATTTTATGTAACGATAGAGCTTTTGTTAATATAACTGGTGAATTTGGAACTGGAAAAACAACTTCTTTAAAGTTAATTGTTGATTATCTAAGACAACGAGGGTATAAGGTTATAGAAGCAAAAGGAACCAAAGAAAACGGTGCTTTTGGAACATTAAGATTGGAACTGGAAAAACTTGGATTAGATGACTGGATAAAGGAGCCATACACAAATATAGAAGCTATTTTTTTAACTGACCTTAATGGGCTTTCTCTTTGCTCAAGAACAAAATCAGGTGTTGACACAGATATCATTGGTGGGATGGTTTCTGCTGTTCAAAACTTTGTTAGGGATTCTTTTTCTCAAGCTGGAAAAGAATTTAAAAGAAAAACAGGAAGAACATATGATATTTTCCAATATGAAGATGCAACTTTAGCTGTTTTAAGAACAGATTATTGCGCACTTGCTTGCATGTTTGTTGGAGATGAGCCAGAAGATTTTAAAATTGAATTAGGAAATTTATTAGATGCTATTGAAGCAGAAGCAGAAAAAAGAGCTAAGGATACGGGTGTTAATGTTTTATACAAATGGGATGGAAGAGAAGAAGACACAGTATGGATTGGGGAGTTTTTTGAGCCGCTTATGAAGAAATATGACGGATTTCTATTCAAAGGTTCAGCAGATGATAAAAAACTTTTCATTGCAAACAAGTTTTTAAAGAATTTTGAAAAGAATCCTTTAGCAATTGTTATAGATGATGTTGAAAATGCTGATGATGAGACAAAGTATCTTTTAAGCTTAATCCCAAATGTTGATTCTAATGCCATTGTTGTTGTTTCATCAGAAAAGCCACTTGGTTTTGAATCTTATGAAACGATTGAGATGGAGAATTTAACAGAAGAGGAGTTTAAAGAATTTGTATCAAGTCATTTTGCATTTGGAAAGCCACCAGAAGAGTTTGTTAAAAAATTGTATGATGTTACCAAAGGAAATCCGTTTTTAGTTAATGCAAATTTAGAAAAAATCTCAAAAGAAGGGATAAATATATGGGAAACCCATCCAGATGAATTAAAACTTTATTCATCTTTTGTTGATGTTATAAAAGATAAGTTAAAGAAGTATGGAGAAAATGTTTACAATGTTTTAGAGTATGCATCAATTCTTGGAAAGTTTAAAGCAGATGAACTAAGTGAGCTTTTAGGCAGAAATGTAACTGCTGAGCTTGTTTCTTTTGTTAGCGAAGGGATTTTATCTGGAGAAGAAGGAGTGTTTTACTTTTCATCAGGAAAGGTTAGAGAGTTTGTTTACAATGGGATAAAAGAACCAAAGATTTATCTTGATGTTGCAAAGTATTATGAAGAAAAAGGAGAGGATTACAAAAAGATAGCAAAACTTTATGCCATGCATGCAAAGGCTTCCAAAGATAAAGAAAGTTTTGATAAAGCAATTTCTTTACTAAAGGAATGGGCAATAAATGTAATGGAACAAAAAGAGCCCTTTTCTAATGAGCCTTTTGATTT
>JAGGWW010000025.1 GCA_021163365.1 Nanobdellota archaeon | reverse complement strand
TCCAATTTCTTTTATTTGATTGACAACTTCTTCTGCTTTTTCCTTAGAGTTTAGATAATTGACAACTACTTTTGCACCTTCCTTTGCAAAAAGCAGAGCAATCGCCCTACCAATCCCACGGCTTGCGCCGGTGATGAGGGCTACTTTATTCTCTAACTTTTTCATATCCATCCCTTTAATTTCATTGCATTAACAACTTTTTTTATTGCAATCATATACGCTGCAGTTCTGTTGTCAACTTTTTCTTTTTCTGCTACTTCTACCATTTTGGAAAATGCTCTTGTGAGCTTTTCGTCAAGTTTTTTATCAACTTCTTCTTCGCTCCAATACTCGCCTGTTCTGTTTTGTACCCATTCAAAATAACTTACAATGACTCCACCGGCATTGCAAAGAATGTCTGGGATTAAGAACTTCCCATTTTTGTATAAGATTTCATCTGCTTCTGGTGTTGTTGGGCCATTTGCTGCTTCTGCGATAATCTTAGCTTTTATTTTATTGGCATTTTCTTTTGTTATTTGATTTTCTAAGGCAGCAGGAATTAAAATGTCACACTCAAGCTCAAGCAATTCACTATTTGATATTTCTTTTGTTCCTTCTAATCCTTTTAAAGAGCCATTTTCTTGTTTATGCTTTATTGCTTTTTCAACTGAAATCCCATCTGGATTATAAATTCCACCTTTTGAATCTGAAAGAGCAATTACTTTTGCACCCATTTGTTCAAGAGCTATTGCAGCATACATCCCAACATTTCCAAATCCTTGAATTGCAACCTTTGCACCATTCAAATTAAGCCCAACTTTTTTTGCTGCTTCCCTTATTGTTATTGCAACACCAAATCCTGTTGCTTTTGTTCTTCCTTTTGAGCCACCAATTTCAAGCGGCTTTCCAGTGATAACTGCTGGTGAATTTTTCCTTGTTATTTTTTCATATTCATCAAGCATCCATGCCATTGTTTGAGGGTTTGTGTAAACATCGGGGGCAGGTATGTCCTTATCTGGTCCTATAAATTCTGCAATTGCTTTTATGTATCCTCTACTTAATCTTTCTAATTCATTTTGACTCATCTCCTTAGGATTGCAAATTATTCCCCCTTTTGCTCCACCAAATGGTATGTCTGCAATTGAACATTTCCATGTCATCCACGCAGCTAATGCTTTTACAGTATCAAGATTTTCATTTGGGTGATACCTTATCCCACCTTTTGTCGGACCTCTTGCATTATTATATTGAACTCTAAATCCTGTAAAAGTTTTAATTGTGCCATCATCCATCTTTATTGGTATTCTTACTTGAATGATGCGCATTGGCTCTTTTAGTAATTCGACAATGTTTTTGTTTAAATTTAGCTTCTTAGCTGTTTTTTCAATTTGTTTTTGCGCATTTAAAAATGGATTTTCCATAGAATCGCCCCCTTGAGATAAAAGAGTAAATAATATATATTTAAAAATATTGCGTTTGTAAAAATGGTGATGCCTATGTATGATGTTATAATTATCGGCGGAGGGCCTGCTGGAGTTTCTGCAGCAATTTACGCAAATAGATATAAGTTAAAAAATATAGTAATAACAAGAGAAAGATATGGGCTTATTTCAATGGCTCATTTAGTTGAAAATTGGCCAGGTGAAATTAAAATTTCTGGCATTGATTTAATGAAAAAAATTGAGAAGCACGCATTATCTCTTGGTACAGAAATTATTGATGATGAAGTTGTTAGAATAAATAAACAAGAGAGTTCATTTAAGGTTATTACAAAGAGCGGTAAGGAGTATGAGTCAAAAACAATTATTATTGCAATTGGAATGGAAAGAAGAAAATTAAATGTCCCTGGAGAAAAGGAATATCTAAATCGTGGTGTAAGTTATTGTGCAACATGCGATGGTGCTTTATTTACTGGAAAAACTGTTGCAGTTATTGGTGGCTCTGATTCTGCAGCAAAAGAAGCTTTGCTGCTAACTCAATATGCAAAAAAGGTTTACATAATTTATCGTGGAGAGCAAATTCATCCAGAGCCTTTAAACATGGATGCTGTCATGAAAAAAGTTGAAGAAGGAAAGATTGAAATAATCAACAATGCAAATGTAAAAGAGATTAAAGGAGATGGAAATATTGTAACTAGTGTTGTTCTTGACAGAGAATACAATGGGTCAAATGAGTTGCCATTGCAAGGTGTGTTTATAGAGATTGGAAGTGTTCCAAATAAAGCAATTTTAGAGCCATTGGGTTTAGAGCTTGATGATAGGGGACATGTTAAAATAAATAGAAAGTGTGAAACAAATATTAAGGGTGTTTATGCTGCTGGAGACATAGTTGATGATCCCTTTCCAAAACAAGCCATAACTGCAGCTGCTGAGGGTGCAATAGCAGCAATGGTTGCTTTTGATTATATTAAGAAGAACTAAAGAGCTTTTTGATAAAAACAGCATCACCGTTTTTGCAGCCATTGTTTGGACTTTCGCATATAATCACGCCTTTTATTTTGTAAGCTTTAAATGCTTTTATTAGTTCTTTTATTTTAAAGTCAGAATCTTTTAGATTTAAGTGATGTCTTTCTCCATTTTCATTATATTTTATTCCAGAAATATGAGCATGAATATTTTTTAATCCATCTTTACCAAGAGCAGATTCTACTTTGTTAAATATTTCACAAAATTCTTCATATGTGTTAATTTTTCCACTTCTTGCATGCAAATGGGCAAAATCTATGCATGGCATAACGTATTCTACTTCTTGACTTAATTTTAAAACTTCATCTAAATTTCCAAATTGAGATTTTTTTCCAGTTGTCTCTGGTCTTATCCAAATTTTTATGTTTTTGTTTTTAAGCTCCTTTACTATTTCTTTTATTTCTTTTTTGATTTTTTCATACACATAATTTTTTTCTTTTTTCATGTAATATCCACAATGAAAAGTAAGACTCCAAGCATTGCATAAACTTGCAATTTCAGCTGATTTTATTATCCTTTGTTTACTTGCTTTTACTTTTGCTTTTTCTAATGAATTAAGATTTATGTAGTATGGTGCATGACATGTTAAAATGATGTTCTCTGTCCTTGCTGCCTTTCCCACTCTTAATGCATTTTCTTTATTCATGTATATTCCATAAACAAATTCAAGTTCAAGAGCATCTAAACCCATTTGTTTAACTATTTTTATTCCATGTTCTGTGCTTTTAGCACCAAAAGGAGTACCAGCTGTGCCAAAGTATAATTTTTTCATTTTTTTCTCAAGTTTTCAAATAATTTTAACTAAATAAGCTTTTTATTCTTTTTTCACTTCTTTATATTCATGCACATAAATAAGATTTTGAGCGCATTAAGAAAATATTATAAGAACAAATTAATTGAGTGGACGAAGGGTTTGAATCCATTTGAAATTTTAATTGGTACTGTTTTATCTCAAAGAACAAGAGATGTTAATACAGAAATTGCTGTTAAAAATCTTTTTTCAAAGTACAATTCACCACAAGAGATAGCAAACGCAAACATAAAGGAATTGGAGAGTTTAATAAAGAGCTGTGGTTTCTACAAAGTAAAGGCAAGATACATAAAAAAGATTTCAAAGATATTGATAAATAAGTTTGATGGAAAGGTTCCTAAAGAAAGAAGTAAGCTTCTTTCCCTTCCTGGTGTTGGTCCAAAAACAAGCGCAATTGTTCTTGTTTATGGTTTTGGTATCCCAGAAGCAATACCTGTAGATGTTCATGTTCATAGGATTTCAAATAGGTTGGGAATTGTTAAAACAAAAAAACCTGAGGAAACTGAGAAGCAGTTAATGAAAACCATTCCAAAGAAATACTGGATTGATTTAAATCGTTTATTTGTGTTGCATGGACAAAATATTTGTTTGCCAAGGAATCCAAAGTGCGATGTTTGTCCAATAAACAAATGGTGCAAATTTTATAGAAGTAAGAAATGATGTTTTATTTTTTCTTTTTAGAAAGCTTTTTCTTTATTTCTTCAACCTCTGTTCTAAGAACATTTACTTCTGCTGTTAAGTCATCTATACTTCTGCTTAACGCATCTATTATTTTTTCAAGCATTTCTATTTTTTCTTTTTGTTTTCCAAACATTTTAATCACATTTGACGTAATCCTTTGAGAGCGCACCCTTCACCTTTACTATATCTGAAGTCATATTTATATTTGTTGCATTTATGCTTTTTAAGTTCATTGTATATGTGTAATTATTTATCTCAAGATTCCAGGTGTTATTACCAAATCTTTTAGTTAAATTTTCTTCAACTTGTTTTTCACATAGCGTTACATTGCTTGGATTTGAGAAATTAAAACAATGTTCTTCAGCGCATTTATAAATTAAGAGTTCAGCATATGTTATCTGGTTGATTTGTTTTTTTCGTATTTCATGGATTCCTTTTTCTACAACAGATGATTTAAGGATTTCATAAGAAAGAATATCGTCAAGTTTTTTGTTATATGCATATAGTGATATTGCTATTAATAAAAATATTACAAATAAAATTGGTGTTATAAAAAAACCTTTTTTGTTTAACATGGTTCCACCTGTTTAGATTTTGGCCATATGCCTAACGAAATTTGAACTGGTTTATCTCTGCAAGGAACATAAAGTTCTGCATTTGCTAAAACTACGTCTTTTATTTTTACACATTTATATTTATCATAAATTGGTGGTGCATTGTCATAGATGAATATGTAATGATATCCTTTGTTTAATTGTTGCATTGCTTCTTTTATGTTTTCTTCAACATCTACGCTTTTCCCACATGTTCTTAAGCCAATTCTTTCTGCAGTTGTAAGGTTTTCTTTTTCATAATTAAGAACAGCAATTAGTAACTTCTGCACTTTCACACTTTCATACCTGCTTTTTGCTGATTCAAAAGACTTTGCCCCAGAATACGAAATTATCATTACTGACACTATGCTTATTAGCAAAAGCAGCACCATTAAATCAATAAGCACTGCTTGGGATTTTTTATTTTCCAACAATGACATTTAAAACACCAATACTTCTATCATCAAATACTATTGGAAGTTCTATTTTTGTTGCGCTTTTAGTGTTAAAATCTTTGCCCCAACACCAACACGATTGGTTTTCTTTGATTATAATTTTTAATTTGTATTTTGTTGTGATGTTGAGATTGTTTATTGTTTTGCAATGAGAACAATTGCCATTTCCAAGTTTGTCTTTTTGAATCAAGCCAATTTCATTTGAATATTTTGTTATTACATACTCCCCAATTGTTAGTGCTTTTTGAGACATTTTAACAGCTTCATACTTTTCTGATATGTTTGATGTTGTCAACATTGTGAAAAATACAAATATTGTTAGTGCTATTGAAATTGGGATAAGAATGGGGATATCTTCACCTAACGACATTTTTTTATCACTGTGTCTTTTGTTTTTATTATGTTAAAACAACTTGTGTTTAATTCTTTGTCTGAATTTTCCCAATTTATTGGGAATGAAAGATTTGTTTTTAGATTGCTTATTCTTATTTCATTTTTATTAAGAGAGAATTTAATATTTTTATATTCAAAATTTAAGCTTGTATTAAATGGCGATGCTGAAACAATGTCAATTGTGTTTTTAACACCTTCGGCTATGAATGATTTTTCATTTAGATTTGATACGTTGTTTATTGTTGTGAGAAAGAAGAATAATGCTATCACAGTTAATGTACTAAAGATTAAAAGAGAAAGCTTTGAAAAAACAATTGATAAACTTGCCCTTTTATTCAAAGAATATTTCATATTCTTTTGCTTGCGTGATGTTTCCATAGTATATCACAATTTCATATTCTCCAGGATTAAATGTGTAAGAATCATAATGTATGGCTTTGTTTCCGTCTGTTACAGCAATTATATTAAATTCAACGTTGTTTGTTAGTGTTTTGCTTGGTGTTGTTATTTCAATTGTGTTGTTTTGTGGAAATATTGATATTTTATATCCTTCTGGTATTTTTAATTTAACTCTTGTAAAAGAACCAAAATCAGATGTTGCTCTTAGGTTGTTCATTGAATTTATCATGTTTTTATAACCCTCTAAGATGTCCTTTTTTTCAGAAAATTCATTTATGCTTTTTAATTGGTTAAATCCAATTGTAATAACAAAAGCAGCTATCAACAAACTTAAAAATAAAAAGAAAGGAAAGGATTCAACACCTTTTTTGTTCATGCTAACCACATTTAACTGTTGGAAAAGTCTTGTAATTTTCTGCTCTTGATTTGTCTTTTGCCCATATTATTACTGTATCATTTGGTTGTATGATGTATTTTTGCGAAACTTGAGATGGGTCTGAAAAGTTTATGTCTCCATTGCTCCACCAAATATCATCTTCTTTTTGCACTAAGTCAGCCATGTAATATGTTTCATTGCTTTTAAATTCTATTTTTACCCATTCAACACCACAGTCATCTGTTACTTTAACAGAATGCACATTTACTGTGTTTGTAGAGCTATTACATGTTATATTCCAATCAACTATTTGTGGCTCTTCTTCATCAAGTTCGCATATTGTTTTCTCTGTTAGTGTTTTGTTTAATTTTTCAGCAGTGCCTATTGTTCCGCTTCTTAATATTCCTGTAAATTGTAATGCTATTCCAACAACCAATGCTGCTACAAGTGCAATTATTATGTATCTTAAAGGTAAAGACTCCACACCTTTTGCCATGTTAATCCCCAAATTGATTAAATTTTATTTTCTTATATATGTTTTTATACACCAAGCATGAGCTTACTCATTATCAATGTAAAGGTAAAAATAAACAGTGCAATTGGTATGTTTTTCCAAATTTCGTATTTTAGCATTACTTCATCTTTCCCATATTCAATTAATGATACGTATCTAATTAATAAATAAGCAAGCAAAATCATATATATTCCAGCTATTAGTTGTAATAATTCTGAACTTAATCTTGGTGTTCTAAGAAAAGATAAAGAAAAATATTCATACCCAATGTTTGTTAATTTTTGTTTTGCACTTTCAATTCCAGTTTGTATTAGCTGTTGGAGTGTTATAACAAGTCCAGTTACTATTGGCGCAAATATGCTTGCTGTTGTTCTCATCATTGAAAGCGAGTTTTTAAGTGTTGCTTTAAGTTTATTTTCTGTTTTATGGAGTTCATCATAATGATTTGATATTGTAAACAATGTATGTGCACAATTAGTGACTCCTTTTTTTAATGAATTAAGGAATATGCGTATTACTATCTTTAGGTTTTTTGAATCTTCATGTATTAATGAGCCATACTCTTCATTAAAAAATGCATCTTCAAGTGTTGTGTGCCTTGAACGTAATATTTCATATGTTTTTTTCATTATTTCCCCAAATTTTGTATGTGGCATTGACTCACCAATGAATTTTATTGTTTCTTCTGGAGACCTTCCTTCGCTTATTCTGCTTGCTAATTGATAAAGTCCATCAACAATTTCTTTTTCAACTTCTTCAACTTTATCTCTTGCTTCTTTTTTAAACCATGATGTGCCATAAGAATGAACAACAATCACAATTCCAAAAGCCCAAATCAAGCTTAATGTGTTAAACCCTTTTAAGATATTAGATATGCTTGTTGGCACATATGTTATCTTACTTAAAACAAACAATATTCCTGGAAAACCAATTAATATGAAAAGTAACAGCAAGTATGGAATCATTGGAACTTGAAATTCTTTTTTCCCGAATTTTAACATTAGGTGTCCTGGTTTTGGATTTTTAACATTAGTTATCTCAATTGATGCAAAGGATGGAGGTCTTTTAGATAATATCTTGTTTGAGTAAAAATATATTCCAAATAATGATGCAATCAATAATGCGAACATTTGCAATGGAGATGAGAATTCTTTTCCAAGAAAAGCCAATATTGGAAGAAGTGATATTATAACAAGTGGCAAAACAGTTCCAAAGCTAAATAAGAATAATGTTGGCAAATAAAGCTGATTTGTATATTCTTTTACTTTGTTAACAATTCCTTCTAAAGATATTGCAATTGCTCTGTCAAGTGTTTGGTTTCTTTTTATTTCATCTTTTTCAGCTATTGATGCAACTATTAGATATATGCTTCTTTTTAATTCACTTAAGTACTTTCCCCATTTGTCAGCTATTTTTAAAATCTGCTTTTTAAGGTTTACTTTATGTCCCATTAAGCATTTCCAAAGGGCTTTTTTAAAATCCTCAACTATTTTTCCACTTGAATAATTAGATATGAATTCTATTGCTTTTTCTAGATTTGGATTCTGCTTTAGAAAAATTACTAATTGGGTTAATGTTGTTGGAGCTTTACTTAATGCATTTATTCTTTCAAGTTTTGCCTCAGTTTTTGGATAATCAGTTATCCAATATGCAATAAAAAATGGTATTGTTATCCCAATTGTTATTAGTATTATTGATGGTGATGCAACTATGCTAAAGATTATATTTATTATCGCAAAAAACAAGAAGCTTATTATTAACATAAGGCGACTAAAGATTATTACTTCATGTGGTTTTAAGCCCGTGTTTAAAAATTTTAGTGCTTCTTTTAATTCTTCTGTTACTTTTACATCTTCTTTTGCTAAGAAGTTAAAATATTTTGAAGAAGATTTGCACATTAAGATGTAGTAGTCTCTTAATGTTTTTGGAGTGTGCTCTATTTTTTCTTCAGATTCTAAATCTGGTAATGTTGTTTTCATAACCCCTATGGGCCTGCCCGGATTCGAACCGGGGACCTTCGCCGTGTAAGGGCGACGTCATAGCCACTAGACTACAGGCCCTTTTACGCATGTGTTGTTAACACAAATACAATTTATTGATTCATTTGGCTCACATGTTTCTGGTGTTGCAATTGAGACACATTCTCCACAATGTTCAAAGCAATCACTATCGCTTTCACAATATTTAATTGATGATGATGTTGTTTTTTTAAATTCCAATCCAAATTTCTGGGCATGGAAAAAAACAATTACAGCTATAGTTAATCCAACAAGGGCAATTATTATCTTCCCATGCTTAAGCAATGTGTAATAAAAAAAATCACTGAAACTCAATCTAACCACTTTTAACATAGGATTTTAATATTTCTTTTATTTCTGGTTGCAACTTTGTACTTAATTGCATTATTATGTCTTTTGCTTTTCCTTCAAGTCTTTTTGCGCAATCAGTGCATATGTTTTCTCTAAAGAATTCCATTGCTGGTCCTCTCCATTTCATTCCTAATTCTAAGCTAAATGTTTGGGTGCATGGCTTGCATACATCACGCCCACATATTGGGCATTGCCCTATTGCTATTCTTTCTTTGCATATGTCACAAACCCTCACAGTCACTTCCACCATTATCACACCTCTTTTTCTTTATTGGTTAAAACCTTGTTAGATTAATATTATTTTCCATTTTTGTAAAGTATTTAAATATTAAAGTTTTAAATCTTCATATGTTTGAATTCATCTTTGGTAAAAAGTTCAAGGAAAATTATTTAGAGTTTGTAGCAAAGGCAGAGCCAAAGAAGAAAAAAGATATGGATATTAAATTCAAGGAAATAATGAATAAAAGTGAACTCGATATAAAGACAGACATGAACTTCATGGTTCTAAAGAATAACTTTGTGTGTTTAGACAAAGTTAATGCTATCTACAAGGACTTATTTAATAAAAACTCAATTTTCACAGTTTTTTATGGCACGAATACAATTACTGTGGCTTTTGATAAGAGATATAAGGATTATGTTTTTGATAACTTGAGGGAATTTCTAATACAGCAGATAAATGGGGTTGTGAAAATTCATATTAAGGGTGATGAGAGCATTCAAGCAACACCAGGAATTGTTCATAGCATAGTTAGTGGTTTTGCACATCATGGAGTAAACATTCTTTCAATCTTAGGTTCTTATGATGAAATAATTCTTTTTGTTGAATCAAAAGATTTTGAGAAATTAACAAATATGTTGAAAGAGATTAAGAAATAATCAACTTTCTTTTTAATCTAAAGTAATAGAGTTAAGTGCGCCGTCCGGGATTTGAACCCGGGTCTGCGCCGTGGCAGGGCGCTGTCCTAACCAGGTTTTCCCACCCTTTCTTTGGTGCAGCTTTCTTTTCCAAAGAAAGGTGCCTAGACTAACGGCGCATATTATTTGTATTAGTGGTTATATTTAAAAAATATTCTCTTTTTATAGTGTTTGATGATAAAAATAAATTGCATTTGATTTTGTTAATACCTTAACTTATGGTGATTCTTTATATAAAAGGATTCATAAGATTGTTGGTTGTGAGAAAAAGGCGAAAGAAAATATTAAGACGTTCTTAAAAGGAAAGCTATCAGAAAGAAAGCTTATACAAGCTAATGCATGGCTTCATAAGGGTGTTTTAAAGGATGTTATTGTTAGAGAAGCAAAAAAGGTTAAGCTTAGGAAAGGTGTTTTGCATATTATAAAAGAGTTAAATAAAAGAGGATATACTTTGGTTTTAATAACTTCTGACTATGATGAAGTTGCACAGTACGTAAAAGAAAAGCTTGGATTTAAATATGCTTTTGGTTGTAAGATTTTGTATAAAAATGGAAAACATAGTGGAAGGTGCAGTTTTATCATAGATAGTAAAGAAAAAGAAAGAAAGCTTAAAGAGGTAGCTAAAAAAGAAAAAGTTTCTTTAAAAGAATGTGCATATGTTGGTGGAGATGAAAATGATGTTCTTGCTATGAAGACAGTTGGATTTTCTGTTGCATTTAATGCTTCAGATGCTGTTAAGAAAATTGCTGATGTTTGTATAACTAATTTAAAGGATGTTCTTAAAATTTTTAAATAAGAGAAAATTATTTTTTAATTACTTTTCCTATTGATGTTCCTATTATTCCTCCGATAGGCCCAAAGATTGATCCAGCTATTATTAGTCCTACTACTGCCAGTGCTATTAGCCCAACCAAAAACGTTTCAAGTCCAAAAGTAGATATCAATAATAGCATTATTGATATTATCCCATATACGAAACCACCAACAATTCCTGCTAAAAGTCCTGTAACAGCTCCGCTTTTATAGTCGGATACATAACACGTAGCTATGATTCCACCAATTATTGCTGGGATTATTAAACTTACAATGCTGTTTCTACTACCTATTCCTCCATAACCAGATTGTAAGCCCAACACTGCATAAACTATTGCTCCAATTAAAATTGCTTTTCCTTTAATTTCCATCAACTCACCTCCAAGAAATAAATGCTTTTTTGTTAATATGTTTTTTTAATGATTAAATTTTTAAGAACAAACGATATTTAATTTATCATGGAGCTTTATTTTGCAACAACAAATAAAGGTAAGTTTAATTCTATGAAATCTTTACTTTCACCTTATGTGAAATTAATACAACTTAACATAAAGCTTCCAGAACCACGCTCTGATGATTTGGTTGAAATAACTGATGCTAAACTAACATTTGCTTACCAAGCTATAAAAAAACCTGTAATGGCAATAGATGCTGGTTTTTATATTCATTCACTTAAAGGTTTTCCAAAGGCTTTTGTTAACTTTGTTTTAGATACAATTGGAATCGAAGGCATCTTAAAGTTGGTTGAAGGTAAAGACAGATTGTGCGAATTTAAAGAATGTGTTGGTTATTATGACGGGAATGTAAAAAGATTTTTTATATTTAGTGTTAAGGGTAGTTTAAGTGAAGAGCCAAGAGGTGATTTAAAAGATCATCTATGGTCAAGTTTGTCTTTGATTTTCATTCCACATAGCTCAAACAAGACATTAGCTGAGATGTCTAGAGAAGAATTCTTAGACTGGGTGCGTAGATATAATAATTACAACGAATTTATTGATTTTTTAAAACAAGTTTAATTTTTTTACTACCATAAGGTATATAAATGCAAAGCAATTGATTTGGATTATGGGAACTCTTGCTGATTTAGAAGATTTTT
>JAGGWW010000006.1 GCA_021163365.1 Nanobdellota archaeon | reverse complement strand
TAGACAAGATGCTATGTTGTCTTTAGAGGAACGTTTAGACAATTTTATCAATACAGGCGAGCCACAATCAATTGCAATTGTTGGAGAGAATGGAGTTGGAAAAACAACTCTTGTTAAAAGAGCATTAGCTAACAAAGATGTTAAAGTTCTTTATGTTGATGTTAGGGGAGGGGAGTTTAAGCCAGAATTGAGTGATTTTGATAAGGCATTGGAGGAGTTCGAAATATCTCTTTCCAAAAGTTTAGAAGATATCCTTGATGATGTTTTAATGAGACACAACCCAAATGATATTGTTGTATTTACAACAAATCCACAAATTTACAAAAAGAAGAACATAGACAATATATATTGGGTATCATTTTTAAAAGATAAATATTCTCCTAGCGTGGATTCTGGAATTAGGTTACATCTTAATAAAGCAAGAGAAATGGGTAAGTTTATAATCTTTGATTGTGCTTCAACAACATTTTTGATAAGTAAAAAAGCACCAGTTGATAAAATTATCGAGTCTTTGGAAAAAAATGGGTTAGTGTTAGAGAGAGAAGAGATTATGCAAAGGGTGTTCAACGGAAGAAGATACGAAGGGATAATCACAAATGCAGATTCAAATTTATACATGTTTATTGAAGAACCATTAAGGGGAGATATGTCAAGGCTTGAAAGTGTTAAACGGTTTAAAGAACTTGTTTCAGCTCCAGGAAAACATGGGTATGTTGTATCACAAGGAACCATTTCTGAACTTGGAGATAATGTCATTTTTAAAAGATTATCAGTTCTTGACAAAAACGGATTTAATCCAACAAGGATTGAGTTTAACATGTTCAAGGAGTTAAGCGAGTTTATGAGGGAGTATAAGGAAAATGCTATTGTTCTTATTACAAACATAGGTGATTTAATTGTAAACAAAGATGTTGGATTTATAAAGGTATTTAAAACAATATCAATGTTAAAAGATATTGCAATAGAAAACGGTTCAACTTTAATAATCCAATCAAGTAGTATAGCAGATAATGAAGACGTAAGTGACAAATTGATATACTTTGAAAGAGAGTTCATATCAAATAAAAAAAAGAGTTCACTTAAAGATTTAATTTTGGAATACGGCACAGATGGTGCTATTTATAGAGTTATTGATAAACTAAATAAGCTAGAAGAAAGATTAGTTGTTGTTGTTGATGGAGCAGACTACTTAGACCAAAGCGGAAAGCAATTTTTAAGTCTTCTTAAAAGAGAAAATAAGAATTATTTGTTAATTCCAATTTTTGAAAAAGAGCAAGGAGATTGGGATAGTACAATTCGATTAAGCGGTTTAAACTGGGAAGGTGTGAAAGAGCTAGTTAATCAGCTTTATCCAAATAATGGTGGAATAAACGATGCTCAAATTAAAAAGATATACGATCTAACAGGTGGAAATCCATTAAGGGTAAAACAACTTCTAAAAACGCTCGAGGAAAAAGGAACATTGTTTAAAATAGAGAACGTTTGGAGAATAGATAGTGAGATCTTAGACTATTGGAAACCAGTAAAATCCTACTCGGAACTTAAAAGAAAGCTTAACGATTTTGATATAAGAGTCCTTCATGCTTGTGCTGTGCTCTCAGAATTTAAGGATGAAATCTATAAAATGATAAGCATACCGAAAGAAGAGGTATATGGTGATATAAATACCGCAATTGAATACTCATTACAAAAGTTAAAAGATTTATGGGTACTAAGAGAATCACAAGGTTCTTGGATGATGGTTGACAGTATACGTAATGAAGTTTACAAAAGTTTACCAGAAAAATTAAAAAGAGAGTTACACTATACAGCTTACAAAGTTCTCAGAAAATTGTATAGATTGGGTGAATTGAGTGATTTTATAAGGATGTTATACCACGCTTCTGAAATGGATGTTCCAAAGGGTGATAAAAATATTTTAATAAACGACCTCAAGGAAGCGGTAAATGATGTACGATATCTTTTAATGGAGGACATGTTGCCAAAGCAAAGATTGGACTTCATATCTTATGCAACTAAACTGTTAGACAGATATGAAGAGTTGTATGGGTTCGATAAAGATGTCGATTCACTTAAAAAAGAGCTTATTTTTAAGGCAATAGATGTATATTCTGAAAATTCAAGATTCAACGATATAATATCATTGATTGAAAAAAATGAGAAAATGCTTGTTTCTCAAGCAAAAAGTTTTACTTACTTAACTCTTGCTAAGGCATATCATAGACGTGGCGATTTAGAAAGCGCAGAACATTACTACAGACAGGTTTTAGATTCACCAAAGTCTATCAGCACAGACGCACATTTTGGATTATGCAAGATTTTAATATCAAAAGGAGACATAAGAATGGCTATTCACCATCTTTCTGTTTTAAAAGATTTTCCAGAATACGTCACTTATGGGCATGCATTATCTTTTCTTAAAAATAAAAATTATAAGTCTGCTGTCAATTACTTTTCAAGACTAATTGGAAGCAATGACAGTTTTATAAAAGCTAGTGCTTTGTTAAACCTTGGGGTGGCTTACACGTTTGCTGGAAGGGAAGAAGAAGCAAAAGAATACATAGAGAACGCATTACGCGAATCAAGAGGAAAGCATCCAGATATCTATGTGTATTCTCTTGTTAACTTAGCGTATTTGTATAACGATGACAGATTATTAACCAAAGCATTGAATGAATCTAAGGAGCATCATCTTGCCGAATCCACACTTATACAAGATATCATAAATCAAGGGCAAAAAAGAATTCTCATTCTATATAGGTAAACAAATCCGGCTTATTGCTTGCAATCCCATCAACCAATTTTGAGATTTTTTTCATTGTTTTTAAATCATCAACAACCCAAACTAAAACTTTAAACCCCCATTTATGCAAATCATCTACAAATTTTTTATTAACTGTTGACACCTCTGGAAGCACCCAATCGACTTTTAAATACTTGCAAAGTTTAAGAAATCCAATCACATTTTTTATTTTGTTATTAACAATTATCCCAGTGTTTATTTCACTGATTTCTTTTGCGCTTTTCAACGCTTGCGTATAAAACGATATAAGAATCACATTTTCACTCATTTTCATCCTTTTAACTTCTTTTATTATGTCTCCTTCTGTTCCTTTTTCTTTTATTTCAATCAAGCATTTTCCACCGATTTTTTTAACAAGAGAAAGAGCTTCTTTTAAAGTTGGAACTTTCTCCCCTTTTCCAGCATCAAGTTTTCTTATTTGTTTAAATGTCAACTGTTTTACTTCCCCGCTTCCATTTGTTGTTCTATCAACTGTTTTATCGTGCATTAGCACTAACTTTCTGTCTTTTGTTTTTCTAATGTCAAACTCAACAGCATTTGCTCCAAGTTCAAAAGCTTTTTCTAAAGAAAGAAGTGTGTTTTCAGGTTCATAAGCACTTGCTCCTCTATGTCCAACTTTTAACATATTACTTATTTTGGCAATGTTTAAATAAAAATATTGTTATTTTTTTATTATGAAAAAACTATCAATTGGAATTTTTTCATTTACTTGCGATGAAGGGTGCTCGATGCAAATTCTTGAAGTTTTTAACAACAAGTTTAAGGAGTGGGAGAATCTTATTGAAATAAAGCATTTTAGGTTAATCTCTCCAAGAAAAGATATTGAGAAATTAGATGTTGCTTTTGTTGAGGGTGCGATTTCAACAAAAAGAGATTTAGAGGGATTAAAGAAAGTAAGAGAAACTTCAAAAAAGGTTATCGCAATTGGTTCATGTGCAATAAATGGTTTTCCTTCAAATCAAAGAAATTTCTTTGACAAAAAAGTAAAACAAAAGATAAAACCATTTTTAAAAAAATTTAATCATCTTGAAAATGTTGAGCCAATTAAAAAATTCATTTCTGTTGATGGTGAAATAAACGGATGTCCAATTTCAGAAGACGATTTTATAAAGGTTCTTGAAGATTGTTTAATTGAATTTGGTGTTAAAGATGCATAAAGATTTTGATTTAAAAATTGAGAATATGAGCAAGATAGAAGGACATGCAAGCTTAGAAATAAAGGTAAGAAATGGCGCTGTTGAAAGTGCAAAGTTAATTGTTGGAGAAAATAAAAGATTTTATGAAGAAGCTATGAGGGGTAAGCCTTTTTCAACAATTCCACAAATGGTTTCAAGGATTTGCGGTACTTGTAGCATTGCTCATTTAACATGCGCCACAGAAGCAATTGAGAAAGCACTTGATATAAAACCATCTAAGCAAACTCTTGTTTTAAGGAAGCTTGCAACCTTAGGAACTATTTTAAGGGACCATGCAATGCATCTTTATTTCTTTGTACTTCCAGACATCTTTAGAAAACCATCTGTTTTTGAATTTGATAAAGCACAACACAAGTTTTTGCATGATGGGTTTTCGCTAAAAGCAGCAGGAAATAAGATAACAAAACTTGTTGCTGGCAGAGCAATCCACGCAATTTATTCACAAATTGGATATTTTTCAAAAGTTCCAGATAAATCAAAAGTAAAGGAAACAATTGCTTATTTAAAAAATGTTAGAGAAAAGGTTTTTGATTTAATTGATGTTATCTGGAATTGTGATTTTAGTTTTAAAAGGAAGACAAATTATGTTGCGTTAGCTGACCCCTCCTTTGCTTTTCTTGAAGGCGATTTAATTGATTCTTATGGGGACATAATTAAGGAAAAAGATTTTAGTAATCATCTTAATGAGATTGTCATTCCTTATTCTCAAGGTGAAGGTTACACTTTTAAGGGAGAAGAATATTTTGTTGGCGCACTTGCAAGATTAAATGTTAATAAAAAATCTTTGCATGAAAATACAAAAAAGGATTTAAAAAAATATCTTAATGTTTTTCCATCAAGTGATATTTACCATAATAACCTTGCCCAAGCTATTGAGATGTTGCACTGCATAGATGCTTCTTTAGATTATTTGGAATTTGAATTTAAAAAAGAAAAAAAGCCAGAGATTAAAATTAAAAAATCAAATGGTGTTGGTGTTGTTGAAGCACCAAGGGGAGTTTTATATTATAAGCTAAGTATCACAAAAGAAGGAAAAATAGATTTTGGAACATTAGTCACCCCAACTGCACAAAATCAAATTAGAATGGAGAATGATATAAAGCTTTTAGTTACAAAACTGTTGGATAAACCAGAAAAAGAGATTCAGCATGAAGTAGAGAAATTAATTCGCGCATACGACCCTTGCATGACTTGCGCAAGCAACTTTCTTAAAATAAAGTGGATTTGATTAATTTCTTTAATTGATTTAATGCTTCTTCTTTAGAAATCTTAATTGGAATGGCGAATATTTTTACATTTTTTATAAGTCCTATTTTTTTCATTAACTTTAAATTGTATGCTAAGTCAAAATCATGCATTGTAAAAATTTTGTTTGTTTCTAATTGTTCAATATTTTCAATTAAACACACTTTTTTAATTCCTTTAGCACAATCTATTATAAATAATTCATCGCCTTGATTTTCAAGTTCCTCCACACTATCAAACTCTAAGAATTTTATTTCAGGAAACTCTTTTTTTAATTCTGGAATTAGTTTTAAAGCTAAGCTGTCCTCATTAACTAATGGGTTTCCAAATACAAGGATTTTGATAATACCTCCTCCAGCTCTTCCTTTGTAAGCAAGTCAACAACATAACCACGATGAACAATTATTATTTCATTTGTTTTTAACTCATCTTTGTTGAAGAAACATGTTTTAAGTCCGTCTATTTCTTTGGAAATATTTATCTTGCATTCTTCAACACTACACGCAATTGGTTTATGGATTTTAACTATGTTGTTATGATGTTTTAAGTAATATGTTCTTATAACTTCAGCATCTATGCAATCTTTTCCAAGCCTTTTTGCAATACGTTCGCATGTTAAATAAGCAAAATCAAAATATTTTTCAGAACCAGGTAAAACTTCTCCCCTTTTTGTTGCATTTAGTATTTCATTTGCATAATCTTTTGTCATTAATCCTTGCATAACAAAATCATCAACGCATGGTGCGCAGTACCTTAAAAATATGAGTTTGTCTCTTATTTCCACAATCTTTTAATTAAATAACAAAGTTATAAAATCTATGGATAGGTTGCCCGTTGTTGCTGGTCAGTTTTATGAGAAAGATTCAAAGAAGTTAATTGAACAAATAAAGTCTTGTTTTCTTTCAGATTTTGGGCCAAAATCTTTACCTAAAAAAGATTCTAAAGATTACTTTGCTGCAATTGTTCCACATGCAGGATATATTTATTCTGGACCTGCAGCAGCTCATGTCTATAAAGAAATAGGAGAGATGAAAAAGGTAGACACCTTTATCATAATTGGTACTAATCATTCTGGACTTGGCCCCTCTGTTTCTGTTTATCCATCTGGGAGATGGATTACCCCTTTGGGTGATGTTGAAGTTGATGATGTTTTTGCAAAAGAAATTGTTGAGACTTCGAAGTTTGCAGAGTTTGATACACAAGCACATCTTCATGAGCATTCAATAGAAGTTCAACTCCCATTTTTGCAATTCTTGTTTAAGGACTTTAAATTTGTACCTATTGTTTTTAGAGGAGACGATGTTCTTGAAGAAGCAAGAGACTTAGCAGATACTATTTATAATGTTTCCAAAAAGTTAAAGAAAAATGTTTTTGTAATAGCATCATCTGATTTTACACATTACGGCATTGCTTATGGATTTATTCCATTTTTTGGTTCAAGTGATGAGATAAAGAAAAAACTTTATGCTTTAGATAAAAAAGCCATTGAGGAAATAATTAACCTTCATGAGATGAATTTCTTAAGATATGTGCACTCTCTTAATTTAACTATCTGTGGCTTTGCTCCAATAATTGCAACAATTTTTTATGCAAAGAAATTCGTTAAAAAAGGAAAGCTTTTGAAATACTATTGTTCTGGTGATATTTCTGGAGACTATGAAAATTGTGTTGGTTATGGAGCTATTATATTTTAACTCTCTTTACTTCCCCATTTGGTTTCTCTTCTTCAAATGCTTCTACACTAAATTTATACAATTTTATATTTTCTTTCCAACAATATGGTGGAAGTCCTGCTTTCAGACAAAGAGCGTTTAGAAAATCCTCTTTGTTTGGAAGCTCTTCCCAAACTTGTGGAAGAAATACACCCTTATGACCTTTAAATTCTAATATTGCACCGTCTTCTTGTTTAAGTTCTTCAACCTTTATCTCTTTTGGTTTTGACAATATTGATATTTCAATTATCACTTTGTTAATTTCTTCTTTTGAAAGCGGTTGAAATCGCGGGTCGCTGTATGCAGCTGCAATTGCAGCTCTTTGTATTGCTTCTCCAAGCTGAAAAATTGGTTCTATGAATCCTATACATCCACGCAATCTTTTTTCAGGAAAAGTGTGTAATGTTACAAAAGCTCCACGTTTTTCTTTAAATCTTGTTTCAACTATTTTTTTAGATTTAATTGATTCTCTTGCAATTTTTATAAGCTCCATTGCATCATTTAGTTCCATTTACATCACTATTGGAATTTTTGTTCCACATTTTGGACATTTGCCATCTTTTAAATTAATTTTAATTGTTTGCATAAATGCCCTTTCAATTAAAAGCTCGCCACAATTTGGGCAATAAGTATTGTTATACTTTTGCTCTTCTATGTTTCCTATGTAAACATAATTTAATCCTTCCTCTTTTGATATATCATATGCTTTCTTTAATGTTTCAAGTGGTGTTGGCCCTGGCTTTCTCATGTTTGGTGTTGGAAAATATCTTAAAATATGATATGGCGTATTCTTACCAACTTTTTCTTTTATCCATTTTGCAAAATCCCTTAATTCATCTAAGCTATCATTTAATCCTGGGATAATTAGATTTGTTATCTCAATGTGCACCCCAATTTTTTTATATTTAAGTACGCCTTTTTTTACTTCTTCTAATTCTGCGCTTGTAAATTCTCTGTAAAACTTTTCGTTGTTTCCTTTAAAATCAATTACTGCAGCATCAAGATATGGTTTTATGTCTTTTAGTGGTTCTTCCATTGCATAACCATTTGTTACAAACACATTGTAAAACCCTTTTGGTTTTGCAATTTTTGCAGTATCATATGCATACTCAAAGAATATTGTTGGTTCTACATATGTATATGCAATTCCCTGTACTTTGTTTTTTTCAGCTATTTGAACCATCTCTCTTGGTAAAACCTCTCTTGGAAACATTTCCACAATTCTTGCTTGAGAAATTTCCCAATTACAACAGTTTCCAACAGATATGAAATTTGCTAAATATGTGTGTGCTTCACTTTTTACTTCTAGATTATAAACATACCCATTATATCTTTCTTTTTCAATCTTCACAATTGGAAGAAGGTAGAAATCTTTTGTTTGTCTATACTTTGGTTGTTCTCTCAATATTTTACTTCTATTCCCAAATAGCTTAGCTATCTGTCTTTTTCCAAAGATTTTAATGCGTATATAATCCACCCTTCTTTTTATTTTTCTATTTTCTATTTTGTTTGTTGTTTGTTTGAAATGATAAAATGCTGACAATATTCCAAGCTTCAAAAGAAGAAATACGATCCCATATGCGAGTTTTTTTGAAATAGTAACAAATTCTACATTTTCTTTTGCAACATAACCATCGCCATCTAATATCCCTCTTATAAATGCTTTGAGTATTTTTTTATCATTTGAGTTTAATATTACGTTTGGAACTTTTTTGCTTTCACTTTTTCCTCCAGCAAGAAGTTTAAAAAACAACGCTACAGACGCTTTTCCACACTCTAGCGTGTATGTTGTTCTTCTTTTAACTATTCTCATTTTTATCTTAAATGTTGTTTCAATGATTTCTTTTACACGCTTGAGCTTCTTAAGCTCTTTATGTCCAAAAGAATAAACTAAAGTATGGGAAATGACTCTTCCTTTGTTCTTAGTTACATGCCCCTCAGCGCAGTACATACCTAAAGCATACGCTATATCTTCATTTAGATCTATGTATCTTGGGATATATGGTCTCTTTTCTGTTTTAAATTTTATACTACCTTGCTTTTCAACAATTATGTTGTCTTCTAAGAAAAGGCTTTCGAAAGTTTTTGTTTTTTTAAGTTTAGATATTAACTTTCTTACATATGTTGGATGGAAATTGGTTGCTTTAGCTATTTCTTTAGATGTTAGCCCCATTTTATGAAGCTTTATGATTTTATTTATTAGCCTTTTTGAAAGTTTTGTTTTTTTCTTATATTTGATTTTTATTTTTGAAAGTATTTCTTTTAAATCGAGTTTTTCTTTTGTCGGATTCTTAAGTTTTATCTTTGGAACAACCAGCAAATGATCCTTTGTTACATCCTTTGCTTTTATTTTTTTAATTCCTCTATCTTTAGTGTCATATACAACTAACTCGTGTGTCTGAGTGCATTTTAATTCAGGCATACACATTGCTTTTAATTTGACGATTTCTCCAACGTATTTGTGTTTGTAAACTTTTACAATTTTTGAGAATTCTCCCTTATGCGTTATGGTATCTCCATCAAAGAATGCTATAAACCCACCATCTTTCTCAATCTTTTTGCTTGCATTTGAAAATAATTCTTTTATTGAAAATATACCCTTGTTTGTTATTATCATAGTCTTTGGAGTTAAACAAAACTTGCATCTAAAGTTACATCCAATTGTTGCAAATGAAAGTGTTTTTGTTCCTGGATAAAAATGATAAAAGGGTTTTTTCTCTATTGGATCTATTCCAATTGAGCTTGGTCTTGCATAAACAAGAGAATACAGCTTGCCACCTATGTTTTTTCTTACACCACAAAACCCAACTTTTCCTTCTGCAATTAAGCATCTTCTTGGACATAAATTACATCTTATGAATTCTCCTTCTTTTTTCCAATATCTTGCAAGATACATGTATTATTTTAATAAATTGAAAGTAAAATAACTTACGTTAAAGATATAAGCAAAGTAATTTTTAGATTATACATGCGTAAGTTTGATGGATTAGAAGGATTGAGCTTTGGCATAACAAGCGGCGTCATAACTATCTTGGGTGTTTTAATTGGTCTTTCAGCAACAGGAAATAAGATTTTTACAGAAATAGGTATATTGATAGTTGGTATAGCGGATGCTCTTTCTGATGCAACAGGAATGTATGTAAGTGAAGAAAGTGAATACGTCCATACACAAAAACAAATTAACAAAACTGCTTTTTACACCTTCTTTGGTAAGATTTCAACTTTAGCTTTATTGCTGTTTCCTTTAATTCTTTTTAAGTTTATCCATGGTGTTTTAATTTCTTTTGTTCTTGGAATATCTTTAATTTCTTTACTTGGTTATTTTATTGCAAAAGGAAGTAAGAGGTATAATGCAAAAACGCTTGTAGTAAAGTATGTTACTACAACAATTTTTGTTTCATTAGTTTCTTACCTTGTTGGAAATTTAGCTAGCACGGTGATACAATGAACGGGCTTTTGCTTTTAAGTGGGGGCATTGACTCTCCTGTGGCAGGTTATTTGATGAAGAAAAGAGGTTTTAAAATAAAAGCTGTTTATTTTCACAATGAATTTGCTGGCAATGAACCTTTAGACAAAGCAAAGAGATTGGCAAAAAAACTTAGGATTAAATTAACCATAGTTGACATAACAGACATCTTAAAACAAATAGCTGAAAAGTGTGATAAAAGATTTTATTTTATTTTAATGAAAAGAGTTATGTACAGACTAGCTGAAGCAATAGCAAAGAAAGAAAAGTGCAGTTTTCTTATAACAGGAGAAAATCTTGGTCAGGTTTCAAGTCAAACTTTACAAAATTTATATGTCATTAATAAATCAGTTTCTATTCCTGTTTTAAGACCATTGATTGCTTACGATAAGATGGAAATAGTAAAACTTGCAGAAGAAATTGGAACATTTGACATTTCTAAAGGTCCTGAAATGTGCGATATATTGGGCCCAAAACATGCAGCAACACAAGCTCAAGAAATAACCATTTTAAGACAAGAAAGAAAAGCTAACATTGATAAATTGATTAAAGAAAAAATAAAAAAATTAAGCAAGTAATCCAGCAAAGAATACTCCAATTCCCATAAAGAATGTTTTTACTTTTGCTCCAAGTGTTAGTCCTTGGTATTTTATGTCTTCACCCCAAGCTTCTTTAAATGCTTCTATGGGGTTTTCGGATTGAGCAATTTTTACTAATGTGTCTATGTTTAAATGCACATTCATGGTTGGCTTTTCTCCACTTTCTTCCCACAAATCATAATTTCCATCTTGATTCTCATCTATCCAATCACCCATTTTTGTAATTATTCCATCTTTTGTTATTGCTGCAAATTCTAATGTCTCATTTCCTAATGTGAAATAAATGTGAAGATGTTCGTCTCCAAGCACACCTTTTGCAATTTTAGGAAGTTTTGTTATTTGCTCATTATATCTATGTATTATATTTTCTTGCACCAATGCTTTAACTGGTTTATCATATTCTGATAAATCTACACCCCTGCTTTCCCAATAGTATTCTCTATAATCAAATGGTTCAAATTTTGGAGGAAGTGGTTTTCCTTTTTCCCAGTATTCACAGCTAATGATTTCTTCATATACAATGTTCCCATTTTTCACATCTGTGTGCGATGCTATGTATGTATAGCCTGGGTTTCTCACTCCTGGTTTTACTTCTGGTAATCTTCCAACAGCATTAAAGAAAGCATGATTAACTACTATCATGCAACCAATAAATTCATATCCTTCTTGTGGTTCTGGGCAGTCTTTAGAACATGTGAAATACTTCGCGCTGAAAATGTTTTGTCCCAACTTTACTTCTCCTAATTTTGTTAATGGTGTTTTATTGCTAAAGTTAAACAATGGTGGATTAATTGGTGGGTTTGCTTTAAGTGGGGGATTGCCTGGTTTTGGGTTTGCTGGCAATGGTGGTATTACTCGAGGAGTTTTCAGCGATTTCATTGCTTTTGCTGGAGTTGATATTGTTACATTGCTACTAAGATAATAGCACACTAATTCTTCTAAATTGTTGTTTGTAGTGTCGTTTATGTATTCATAGTAATAGAAGTTTGTTTGGTTTCCAAGTTGCACTGCTAGGTTTCCATTTACATATATCTCGCAGCCAACTGTTTGGTTTTTTGCTGGACAACTGTCGTAACACTTGTAGTATGTTTGCGCTGCTGTTATTGATAAAGCAAAAGATAACAAAATTCCTACTAAAAGAAGTTTGCTTCTCATGATATTTTTAATTCATGTTTATATATAAATGAAGCGATTATTTTAACAGCTCAGCAATTTTCCTTCCAAAGTTTCTTGCTGCTGTTGGTCCATTTGCTGTAACTATTTTTCCATCAACTGTTACTGGGTCTCCTGTGTACGACGCCCCTTTTGCAAGTAGGTTTGTTTCTTCGCTTGGCCATGATGTTGCCATTTTCCCTTTTAATATTCCAGCGTTTGCAAGAGTGCTTGGCGCAATGCAGATTGCAGCAACAACTTTTCCTTTTTCGTAAGCTTGTTTTGCAATCTCGTGTGCTCTTTGGTTTTCAAAGTAAATAGAAGCTCCAGTACCGCCAACAAATACAATTGCATCGTAATCATCAACATTTACTTCATCAATTGTTATTTCTGGTTTTGCTTTTCCTCCAAGCATTCCAGTTGCTTCTTCTGTTGTTGTTGATGCAATTGTAACTTCATTGCCTTCTTTTTCTAGTTCTTCTTTTGTATGGAAAAGTTCTTCGTCTCTAAAATTTTTTGGGGCAATTATCATTAAAACCTTAGCCATTTTTCTCACCTATTTTTTTGTTTATTTTTTTAATTAGTTCATCAATTTCTTCATTGCTTAAACCATGTGCTTTGCATCCTTGTTCAATTGTTTCTTGAGACATCATTGGACAGCCAACACACCCTAAGCCTGCTTCTAAAAGTATCATTGCTGCTTCTGGATATTTTTTTAAAACATCCCCAATTTTATCTGTCTTTTTTACCATTTATATCTGCCTCCTCACATAAATCCCTGTACTCACAGTACTTGCACATCCATGACTTTTCTTCATCTAACTTAGCTTCTGGCTCTGGTATTGTGTTATTAGATAAATGCTCATGTAAAATGCTAAATCTCTCAAGAGCTTTTATTGCTTCAATTTCATCATAAGGTATTGTAAAAACCTTGCTTTTCAAATTCCTTTTATCAACATATAGCAACATACCGTCTCTTATTTTTGTAGCAAACATGTAAAGTTGCAATTGCATAACATGCTGTGGTTTTGCTTTTTCAAGCTTGTTTACATTGCTAATTGATTTAACCTCAACCAAGATATTTTTATTATTTGCTTTTAACAAGACAATGTCATCCACCCTTCCAGAAATAACAAAGTTTTTCATTTTTAGCTCAAATGGCATTTCAGCATCAATTAGTTCAACATCAGGATTCTTCTCACTTTTTATTACTTCAACAACAAAGTTATGAAGCATGTCTCCAATTTTGAAAATCTTTAATAATTCTGACTCTGTTTCTTTTGGATATTTATAAGAAAACCAAATTTTTCTCAAACATGAGCCTATTTCAGAAGGATAATATCTTCCAATAACTTTTGGTTTTTCCTCCCTTTTTACATGATTGTGTATAAGTTTATCAAAGTCTATCATCGCTTATGATTATTATTTCATCATTTATTTAACTTTGGGATTTTTAAAGCGAACTTTATAAATAAAGAATGCTTTATAAATAAAATGCTTAAAAAGTTGGAGTCAGAGCTTAAACTGCGTGGTTATAGTCAGCAAACAATATTAACTTATTTATTTTATAATGAAAAGTTTCTTGAATTTATAAAGAAAAATCCAGAAGATGTTAATGAAGACGATATAAAATTATATCTATCAGAACTTATTTCCAATGGTGCTTCAAACTCAACAATTGCTCTTGTTAAGTCTGCTTTGTTATTCTTTTATTCTGAGATACTTAATAAAAAATTTGATATTAAAACACCGAAGATTCCAAAAAAGATACCAACTGTTTTAACAAAAGAAGAAATTAAGAAAATGATAAATTTAACAAAAAACAAGAAACACAGGCTTTTAATAAAACTTCTTTATTCAACAGGAATGCGTTTAAATGAATGTGTTAATCTAAAAGTAAAAGACTTAGAGCTTGAAAATAAAATAGGTTGGGTAAGAAAAGGTAAGGGTGCAAAAGACAGGATGATTTTAATATCAAACAGTTTAATTGAAGAATTAAAGGAATTTTTGAAAGATAAAAAACCAGAAGATTATGTCTTTAGCGGAAGAAATGGCAAGCTTTCTAAAAGAAATGTTCAAAAGGTTGTTAAGCTTGCAGCACAAAGAGCAGGAATAACAAAAAAAGTTTCTCCACACACTTTAAGGCATTCTTTTGCCACACATTTGCTTGAATCTGGTGTGGATATTAGAAAAATACAAGTGTTATTAGGACACTCAAATTTATCCACCACCCAGATATATACATCTGTTTCTCAAGCTGAATTAAAGAAAATAAAAAATCCATTAGATGAGTTGGTATAATGGCTTTAATTGATTTAAATGAAAGAGTGTATAAAGATTTGTATGATTTCTTTAGCGATGTTTTTTATAAAAACAAATCTTTAGCAGGATATGCAGTAAAGCTTTACGATAAGATATCTAATGAGAAATTCTATACAAAGAATTGGAAATCATATGTTTGTCAAATTTTTAATGCATATCCTATTACCGAGGATGAGGAAAAAATCTTAAATGAATTATGTAAAAGATATTTTAAAGACAATCAATTAAAGGGAAAGAAACCTTTCTTAAAACTTTTGTCTAATTATAAAAATGGAGAGTTGCATTTGACAGATGATGAAGTTTTTCTTATTAAAAAGGCAATTATGTGGAATGCAGCAGTTTCTGGTTATTATTCTATTATTAACAAACTGAAATCCCTTGGAATAATCAAAAGAAAAGGACCAATGTATGTTAAGAGCAATAAATTTTGTGATTCAATTGAAAGCATAAGGAAGTTGTTTAATGATAAAAAGGAAGTAGATAATGTCGAAGAGCCCTAATTCTATTAGACTCACTATAAATTTTTAATTCCCCACCTTCAAAGTATATGGATGTTTGTCCAAGCCCATTTACTCTTATTTTTTGTATTGTGTTTAATGGTATTGCATATGATGTGTTTTTTCCAACGAGGATTATAGACTTATCTCTTCCAACTCCTATGTCAAAGCTTTCTTCTGCTAATCTCACTAAGTCAGAATTTACCTTCACATTTTTCTCTATTACGCCAACTTCCACAAAACAAATTAGATTTTAAGGCTTTAAATGTGTTTTTAGAAATTCTTTGTTAATTCGTAACTAAAAAGTAAAAAATGAAAATTACATTGGTTTTCCATGCACTTTTTCAGGCACATGTACTTCAGATTTTATTCCTGATTCATTTAATATCTCTGTTAGATTTTCATAAAAATGCTTCTGCTTCTCTTCTTTAACTTTATTTATTGTTTCATTAACTTCCCCAAGTTTTTGTTTAAGTCTCTCTTCATGCTTATATGAATTATTTATTGCTCTTTCAATTCCTTTTTTTGCTTGCTCTGGTACTTTTTCTAAAACCCATTGCAAAACATACCTGTGTTTTAGTGTTTTGTTTAGTGCATTGTTAAGCATATTTTCCCACTTTACACATTTTTCCTCTGCAAATGCTTTACAAATTGTTTCTGTTGAATTTAAACACTCTTCTTCTGTTAGATTAGCACATCTTTCTTCAAAAGGAAGATTTTTACACACTTCTTCTTGTTTTGCAATGCAAAACTCATATTTGTTTTTAACTTCATTTACTGTCTTATTAAATTGGTTTTTATATTCATTAACTAACTTTTCTGCAATTTCTGGTTTTCCTTTTTGAGCCATTGCTTCTGCTTCTGCTAATCTTTCTTCTGCAAATTCCATTTTAAGCTTTAATTTTGCCTCTTCATTAAATGTTAGCATGAGTCTTATTCTTTCCCACATTCTTTCTAATCCATAAATTGGGCTATCCGGTGTATATCCTGCTATTTTCATAAGTTGTGTAGCAGTTTGATTTACTGTTTGGTTTTGCGCACTTGCAATAGACACCGCAAAAAACAATGCAATTAGCATGCCAAAGATTATTTTTTTCATAAACATCACCCAATTATTAAAATGAATAGTTATATAAAAATTTAAGGGAAAGAAATATAAAAGCCAATTTGGTTTGTGAAAACACGGTGATAGAATGAAAGCACTACAAATCGCACTTATTGGCTTAAATAACTCAGGTAAAACAACTGTAGCTAACAAGCTTCAACAAAAAAAGGAATTGGAAACAGAAAAGTTCACGATTTATTCATTTAAACAAGGGGACACCTTGGTTTATTTATCTGACACACCTTATAACATGGATGAACCAAAAGAAATGATTGCTTTATTAAAAGAAGCAGACGCATGTTTGTTTTGCATTTCTGCTGTTGATGGAATTAATCCAAAGCTTGGAGAATTAATCTTGCTCTTGAATTTCTTAAACATATCAAATGGTGTTATTGCAATAACAAAAACAGACTCTTCAACAACAGATGAAGTTGAATCCCTTAAAAATAAATTAAAGGCTGTTCTTGTTGATTCTAATTTAAAAGATGTGCCAATGATTGGTGTTTCTTCTATTACTGATGATGGTTTTGCTGAATTAAGAGAAGAATTAATCAAGTTAAATCCGCGAGAAAGAAAAGGAGATACCCTTATGTTACCTATTGAAACTGCTAAGGAGATTAAGAGTGGTTTAACAACTGTTTTTGGCATAATTGAATCTGGAAAAATAAAGAAGTATGATAAAACAGTTATAATGCCTTGGGGCAAAGAGTTTGTTGTACAAGAAGTTAACTTGCATGGAGAAGTTGTTGAAGAAGCAAAAGCAGGGGACAGGGTTGCAGTTTCATACAAGGGTCTTTATCCTTGGGATGTTCAAACAGGCGATGTTATTACAGTTGAAGGCAATCTAAATAAAGCAAAGAAGTTAAAAATAGAATTAGAAATAACAAAGTTCTTTAAAGATGAGTTAAGGAAAGATAGTGAGATTCTTTTAAACATCGGGCTTCAAACTTTAAAGGTAAATGTTTTAAACATATTAAAAGATGGCTCTGAAGTTGATTCTGCAAAGCCAGGAGAAAAGGTTCAATTACAAGTTGAGTCAAAGCTTCCATTTGCTTTTGTAAAAAACCAGCCTTGTGTTGTTATTAATCCAGAAGCTCATTGGCGTTCTATAAAGATTGTTGGTAACGGTATTGTTTTGGAAGGTGTAGAATGAGCAACTTTGGCATAACTTTAGGATATGAAATTGGTATTTGCTCTATTTGTAAAAAGAAAAAAGAGATTAGGATTATCTATGACAAGGGTTCGCATAAAATAGTAAAGGTTTGTGATGATTGTGTTGCAAAGCACTCATCAGAAAGCGTTAAGCAATTAATTAAAAAGTATGGAAAGAAAACAACAAAGAAGAACATAGAGATTCTATCTAAAGAAAGATTTTTAAGGGTTTAACACAACAATGCTTCTCTTTGTTCCAATCCCTTTTCCATCTATTTCTATTATGCAATCTAATGTTACATTATTTTCTTTTTTGTTAAATTTACAGGTGACTTTTACTTTTTTATTGTCTTTTTCCAATTCTATAAATGGAAACAACCCAACAATTATTTGAAAGATTTTTTCTGCTTGTTCTTTTTCTTTAAATTTGACTATTGTTCCCTCATATTCTGAGAATGTAATTTCAAATTTCTCTGTTGTTATTTTTTCATACATTACACGATTAACTTTTTCACCTAATAGCAACTCTTTTTTAATATCATCCACATAAGAAACAGCTGTTTTTGTAAGTATCTTTGCTTTCCCGTCTTGCGTTATGATTCTTATGCTGTAATTGTAATCATTTACATGCATTATGTTTTTTAACATCTGAAAAATTGTTGGCATGCTTCTTACAGATGATAAAATCCTCACGCTATTTTCTTCTAATAAAAATCCAAACACATAGTTTGTTTCCCCTTGAGGTAATTCTTTTAGAAAATCCAATGTCTTTAGACTAATCTTTTGGTTTATTATTTCTTTCACCATATTTGAAAATTCTTTTAGATTCATATTATCATCTTTGCTATTACTTCAGCTCCATAGCCAGGTTCTTTAAAGTTAAGTATTTTGTTTTCTTTTAATATCTTCTTTGCTTTTCTTACTGCATCTCCACCCATGAAACATGTGAAGCACGGAATTTTTGTTTTTTTATTAAATCTTACAACAATTCTTGCAACCTCTTCTGGATTAGTCATTGTTTGTGGTGTCAATGCTATGAAAACGAAATCATAGAATCTTTCTTTTTCAATTATTTTTAAAACATCTTTATATCTTTTTGGTGTTGCATCTCCAATTATATCTATGGGGTTTGAATGACTCCAATGCTTTGGAAGAACTTTGTTTAAGTTTTTTATGATTTTTTCTGGTAACTCAACAATTTCAAGCCCATTTTTTTCAAATGCATCGCTCGCTAAAACACCAACTCCACCCGCATTAGTTATTATTAGTCCCCTCTTATTTGTTGGAATTTTACAACATGCATAATGTCTTGCAACTTCAAACAATTGGTGTAAATTATCAACTTGTAAAACACCACTTTGCTTAAAAGCACCTTTGTATATTTCAGCAGAGCTTGCAAGCGCTGCTGTGTGTGTTGTCGCAGCTTTTTGCCCTTTTTCTGTTAATCCTCCTTTTAAAACTATTATTGGTTTTTTTATTTTCTTAGCAATTTCCATAAACCTTTTTCCATTTTTTAAGCTTTCAAGGTAAATACATATTGCTTTTGTTTTTTTATCTTCCCCGAAATATTCAACTAAATCAGGAATCTTTATATCAGCACAATTTCCAACAGAAACAAAAGAGCTAAATCCAACTTTGTTTTGAATTGCCCAATCTAAAACTGCAACTCCCAATGCACCACTTTGCGATATAAATGCAATGTCTCCTTTTAATGGCATTTTGTTAAAGAATGATGCATTTAATTTTTGATATGGGTTTATAACACCTAAGCAATTTGGGCCAAGAACCTTCATGTTATGTGCTTTTGCAATTACTATTACTTTATTTTCCAAATCCTTGTTTCCTATTTCAGAAAAGCCAGATGATATTATAATAACTGCTTTTACACCTTTTTCTCCGCATTCTTTTACAACATTTGGAACTATATCAGCAGGAACAGCTATTACTGCCAAGTCTATTTTTTCCTTTATGTCAAGCACAGAAGCATATGCCTTTTTTCCCAATATCTTATTTGCATTTGGGTTAACTGGAAAAACCTTCTTTTTAGATTTTAAAAGGTTTTTAAAAACATCATGCCCAACTTTGCCTTTATATCTTGATGCTCCAATAACAGCAATTGATTTTGGATTAAAAATCTCTTTCATGAAAAAATAAAATAGCATTATCTTTTTATGCTTTAAGGTTTTATGAAATCTTATGGCAAATATGTTTATTGTTTTGGATGGCTTAGATGGATGTGGCAAAGGAGAGCAGATAAAAAGACTTCACAATTTCTTTTTTGAATTAGATAAAAGGAATATTATTTTAACAACAAGAGAGCCAACTTATGGAACATATGGTGTTAAAATTAGAAAGATTTTAAAAGAAGAAAAGGACCCTTATAAAAATGCAGAGCTTCTTTTAGAGCTTTACACAAAAGATAGAGAAGAGCATTTGGAAAAAACAATAAAGCCATTTTTGTTTTCAACAGGAGAGATAAATAAAATTGTTTTATGCGATAGATACTATCATTCTACTTATGCATTCCAACAAGCACAAGGAATACCTTTTGAAAGAATTTATGAGCTTCAAAAAGATTTCTTGAAGCCAACTATAACGTTTATTCTTGATTTAAACCCAGAGCTTGCTTTATCAAGAATTCAAAATGGAAGGGCTAATTCTGAAAAATTTGAAAAGCTTGAGATAATGGGTAAGATAAGAAAAAACTTTTTAGATTTGAAAAACAAGCTTGATGAAAAGATTTTTGTAATAGATGCATCAAAGTCAAAAGAAGAGGTTTTTAATCAAATTGTAAATGTTTTAAAACAAGAGAATTTGGTTTAAAACCCAAAGATTTTTGGCCCTATTGAATGAAGAATTAAAACAAAAATCATTACAGCAATTGTTAAGGCTATTACCATGTATGGTGACAAGCGAAACTTGCTCTTAAATTCATCATAATACTGCATTATTCCGCCATAGCTTGCAGGAAGCCTTATTTTTTGGTCTGACATGATTATCAAGTGCATTTGCTGTTTTAAAAATGTTTTGGAATTTAAATCAGGTTAAAAATTTTTCCAACAAATAAAATATAGATAAGCAGCATTATTGCTCCTTCATATTTGGATATGTGCCTGTCCTGCGATACAATTATGAATAAGAATGTCATTGCAAGCATAAATGGAAAAGCAAGATAAATGATTTCTTGTGTTATTGGAAGTGGTTTAATTAATGCAGGAATTCCCATTACTATAAATGTGTTAAACATGTTTGAACCAGTTATATTTCCAACACCAAGCTCAAATTTCTTTTTTGAGATTGCTGAAATTGTAACGCTAAGTTCTGGAAGAGAGGTTCCAACTGCAACAAGTGTGGCAGCAATAATTGCTTCTGGTATCATTATTGCTTTTGCAATTTCAACAACCGAGATTATAGTGTATTTTGCACCAAAGATGATTCCTATTGTTGAGGCAATTAAAATTGCAACTGTTTTTAACTCAACTTTTTCCTTTCTTGTCTTTTTTACGTCGCCGCGCTTGTTGTCAAATGAGTATTTAATAAAAATAACGTAACCAATTAAAGCAAGGATTGCTTCACTTAGTGTGAACACCCCGTCATAAATAGTGAATCCAAGAAAAATTGATGCTCCTAAAAGTAATGGGAGGTCAATTTTAAGAAGATTTTGTTTTATGTCAATTGTAACAAGAATTGCACCAAGCCCAAGCACAAGACCAATGTTTGCAATGTTAGAACCAATAACATTACCTGCAACAATTGAGGCGGCTCTCCCAGAATCTGTTAAAACTGCCATTATTGAAGTGCTGAGCTCTGGAAGAGATGTTGCAACAGATGCAATAGTTACACCCACAATAAAACTTGAAACACCAAGTTCAAGAGCTAGTTTCTCAGCATATTCTGTAAAAAAATCAGCAGATTTTACGAGGACTGCCATTGCAATAATAAACACTATTATGGCAATTAACACAAGATATCTAGAAACCAACGTTCTATAAATTTTTTGCCAACTTGTTTCTTTTCAAAAGTTTGTGGGTGGGAAATAGCCCGTCTTCTGTATCCCCTCTGTCGCACAATTGCGACTTCTTTGAAGGGATTGGCAACATCCGACTAAGCGCCTAAGGCTTGCACCGCCCAGGCTGACGATTTCACCCACAAGCTTGCAATATCAGTCTTTCGACATCATCTTGCACAAGCTGTGGTATTTTTCTGCGTCAGAGCCCCGCATTTCTGCGGACAGGTTACCCTGCTGGGCTTTTTGGTGGACGGACTTCCTCAAACCTTTTCTTTTAGCAAAGAAAAGGTTCGACAGTTGCCTATCCCACCCACATTTTAAATAACTTTTTCTACACATTAAAATTTTTCTTTTTATATGTTGATTTATCAAACAGCTTTTCTGCTAATCGTTCACTATACATGAGATGTAAATCAAATCCATCATAAACAGGAACAACACAATTTGCATATTTTCTATAAATCCTATGAGTTGTTTTTAACCCCAAGTGTGAAACATGAGAGTAATGCAACAAAGCGTCTTCTAACTCATTTGTTTTTTCTAACCCAATATTTTCACATATCTCATCAATGCTAAAATACCTTCCTTTGTTTTTCTTTAGAAATTCTTCTACTCTTTTTATCTTTCCCCAGTTTTCATCCATTACTTTCATTTTTTCTTGTTTTGATTTAAAAACCATTTATAACACCATAATAAAGTGTTCCATTTCCAAAATCTTTTTTTCCAACTTCTGCATGAAGCTCAACTTTTTCTGCAACTTTTTTTATGCGCTGCTCAGGAGAAATTTCAAATTCTTTATCTGAATACGCCTCCATCACTATTATATTTTTCGCTACTTTACTAAATTTTTCTAAGAAATCTCTTGGAATTGGAGGTATGTATCTATCCCTTAAAACTTTTACTGCAATTGGATAATCTGGGTTAAACATTTCTGTACATATTGCAAAGCAGTAATCAAATTTCCCAATTGGTGTTTGTTGTTCTATATCCATATTTATTATTTGTGTTTTTTCTTCTAAGCCCAAGCTTTTTACATGATTGTTTAGCAATTTTAATGCATATTTGTTGTTGTCAACAAATGTTACATTATCTATTATTCCATTTGATAAAGCAAGAAGTGAGAGCACCCCTTCGCCACACATTACTTCAATGGCATTCCCACCATCAACATATTGTTTTAAAATATCAAGTTGCGCTTGTCTTAATTTTCTGTTTTCTGGAAATGCGCGAGCATTATATTTTTCCATGAAATATGTTTCCCTATTTTTATCCACTATGTCAAAAAGTTGCTTGTTCATGATATAATCATGTTCATAAAGTCCAGAAGCAATTGGATATGTTTTACCCCCTATTTCTCTGTATGCTTTTTCCTCTTTATCAATTCTCTTTAGTTTTTTGTTAAAGAATCCACCTTCTGTAAATATAACACCGTGTGATGCAACTATGTCTGCTAAGTTTTTAAGTATTTGTCTTTCTTTTCCATGATAATGATAAATAACATATGAGCAGATTACAATGTCTTGTGAGTCTTTTTCAATTGGCAAGTTAAATATATCACCATGTTTTATTTTAACTTTTTTAACAAAATCTTTTTTCATTTTATACCCATCTTCATATTGCTCAAAAACTTTCTTTGCTGTTTTATTTATCTTATTTACAATTTCTTCATTTGGATGGTCAGTTTCTCCAAAATGACTGTAAACAAATTCTCCACTTTTTACTTTTTGTATTAGTTTTTCATTATTATCGTATCCAACAATTGATATGTTTGGATTAGTTATCCCATTTTCTTCAAGTGTTTCTTTTAGTATCTCTTCTAAGAGAAAGTGATCTGCACACCCACCACATCCAACGTCTGCTATTTGTAGTTGATTTCTATGTTTATAAAGTTCCACAACTCTTGGAACTTCTTTATTTGGGGGTGTTACAGTTAACCATTCAGCTATTGGAATAAACGTATCATACATCCTTCCAATTATTCCTGTGCATGGAATATCGCTCATTTAAGCCACCTTTCTTGGAAGACTTTATGATTGTCTTTTCCTAAATGGCAAACAACAGAAAAATATTGTGCTTTAGGAAATTCATCTACAGTTTCTTCGAATATCTTGGATGGTTTCACTCACCCCACCTCGTTACTATTTAGAAGTAGTCACTAATTTATAAATCTTACGCAAGCAATTTAGTTTCTTGATTTAAATATAAATGCGTTTTGCAAGGTTTGCTACTAATCTTTCATCAATTATAACTTCATCGTTTGAGAGAGATACAGTGTGATATGTTATTGGTATCCCATGGGATTTTAAAGTTTCAACCATTTTTCTTTTAAAAAATTCCCCATTTGGTGTTAGCTTTGTTAAAGGAAGATAGAATTTCATTACCTCTTCTATAAACCTCTTTCTGTTTTCTTCTGGCAAAACATCAATTGTTTCTAAATTATGCGTAACATCTGCCAATTTTATAATCCACACAAAATAATCATTTGATTTTAGAATTTTGTTCATATAGTCTTCTCTGCTTTCTTTGTCTTTAAATCTTGTAAGTTTTTCTACTATTTTTACAACCCCATCATCAAATTCCTTAGATAAATCTTCAAGAGTTATGTCTGTGTCTTCAACTACATCATGCAAAAGAGCCGCAGATACTAATGTAGGTTCAGCCATCCCTGTTGCTTGAATTACATAACTTGCAACTGCTAAAGGGTGTGTAATGTATGGTGTTCTATCTTTTCTTGTTTGGTGAAAGTGAGCATTGTATGCAATTGCAAAAGCTTTTCCAACTTTGTCCGCAACGTAAATATCTTCATACATTTTTTATCGCCCCCCCAATTGATAACATGCGTTTGATATATTTATAATTTAAATCGAAACAATTATATTGTTATAAAACATATTAAAACATATGGAAAAAAAGCTGATTGCCCAAGGCCCTAAGAATCGCAAGTCATACATGGTTACTCTTCCTATTGTGTGGATTAAGCAATTTAAACTCGACAAAACAAAAAAAGTTGAACTTGAAACAATAGGAAATAAAATTATTATAAGTGCTAAAAAAGAAGTTCCAACTGTAGCAACAGTAAATGCAGAAGACGCTGGAAGACATTTAATAAAAATCATTTCTTTGCTTTATCGTTTGGGAGTGGATGAAATAGAATTGATTAATCTAAAAGACATGCGAATTATTGATGAAATTATTGAGCAAAGGCTTGTTGGATTTGAAGTTGTCTCTCAAACTAAAGATAGATGTCTACTGAAAGAGATTTCCACTTCTTATTCTATGAATTTTAATCAAATTATCAGAAGAATTTTTCTTATGTTGTTGAACCTGGCTGAGGAGTGTTATAACAATGTATCAACAAAGAAAGAGCCAAGTTCTTTAGAGTCGCTAGACAAAGGTATAAACCGCTTAACTAACTTTTGCCAAAGAATTCTATCAAAAGAAGGACACAAACATTACTCTAAGTTGCCATTTTATTATATGTTGTGTGTTAGCTTAGAACAAATAGCAGATGAATATAAATGGCTTTACAAGAACATAGTTGAGAACAATATTAAGACAGATGCGAAATTTATTAAGTTACTCAAGCGTGCCAATAACTTTCTTAGAAGACTGTATGAGTTAATGTTTTCCTTCAATATGTCAGAGTTCAGCAAGATTGATAGAGAAATCTTTAAGGTTCAACTAAGCATTTTTAAAGAAATTCATAATCCTATCTTGGTGTATTACTTAAAAACTCTCTTACGTAGATTTTCATCCCTAGCAAACATTGTGTTTTCTATTAACTATGAAGTTTAGCATTCTTTCTAAAGATGAAAATATGACACCGTGCATAGGGGATTTAGAATAGGCTTGGCGCTATTAGTAGTCGTGGGCTGCCCCTTACGGGATTACACCCCGACTCTATCAACGGAGTCTTCTACTCCCGCGCCATGGCCGACTTTTTTCGCGAGCAGCTTCGTCCTTAGATGCGTTCAGGACTTATCTGCTAGCGCGTGGCTACCCGGCGTCTGCCCTGTCGGACAACCGGTTGACTAGAGGCGCCGATCCCCTGTTCCTCTCGTACTAAGGGGACCTTCCACTCAGTCGGCCGACACTCCCACTAGATAAAAACCGTACTGCCTCGCAGCGTACTGAACCCAGCTCACGACCCCCTTTAACCGGTGAACACCCGTACCCTTGGCTGCCTTCAGACCTTTTCTTTTGGTAAAGCTTTTCTTTCTAAGAAAAGGTTTGCTGCACAGCCAGGATGGGAGGAGCCGACGTCGATGTAGCAAGCCGCGGAGTCGATATGCGCCAACCTTTCTCTTGAAAAGAGAAAGCTTGACCAAAGAGAATTTTCTTTCGTCAACGTTTCTTTTCTCAAAAGAAAGGTTGTATGAGCTCTCGTCCGCGACAACTCTGTTACCCCCAGGGTAGCTTTTCGGTCATCACAGGCCCTCAATAAAAGGGCACTGTGGTTCGTTAGGCCCGGCTTTCGCCCCTGCGTGTCTTTCTGTCTGACACACAGTCAGGCCGGCTTTTGCCCTTACGCTCTTCTCCGGATTTCTGACCCGGATGAGCCGACCTTAGGGCACCCGTGATACCTTATCGCGGGCGTGCCACCCCAGCCAAACTACCCACCAATACCTGTCCTTCAGGTTTTCCCTGAAGTTAGCGCTCCAGATCCAGGTGGGCAGTGTTACATTGGCGACTCCACACCCACTAGCGTGGGTGCTTCGACGTCTCCTGCCTACGCTATACACCAAAACCTGAAACGCAAGTACTGGCTGTAGTAAAGCTCCTGGGGTCTTATCGTCCCAATGGGAGTCTCTGGCCTTTGCACCAGAATAGTGTGTTCATAGGGTGTCAGTCAGGGACAGTGGGGACCTAGTTACGCCGTTCGCAAAGCCATCATTTAAATGGCAAGGCATTGCGCTTGCTTAAGAAGGTTACAGTTACCTCCGCCGTTTACCGGTCCTTAGCCCTGTTGAACCAGGGTTTCAGATACCGGCACTGGGCAGGCGTCGCCGGTTGTACAAATCCTTTCGGATTAGCAACCAGCTATGTTTTTGTTAAACAGTCCAGCCCCCCTAGTCACTGCGACCTGCGACAACAATTCTCATCGAATCACTGTCGCAGGCACCCCTTCTCCCGAAGTTACGGGGCTAATTTGCCGATTTCCCTTGACTGACTTATCCCTACACGCCTTAGCCTTCTAAGCCCGAGACACCTGTCCCGGTTCTCGGTACGGACACCTGGACTCCTTCTTGCCCAGCTTTTCACGGGCTCGAGGAATCAGCAGAACTGGCAAACGCCAGCTATTCCAGGTTTAGTCCGGATCTCTCCATTACAGAACTCCCCGGACTTATCCCTGTTAAACAGCACGACGGTGCTGCTCTGCCTATCCCCAAGCGTCACTGGGCAAGCCTTCGTTGCCGAACGTATCCAGGTGGTGCAGGAATATTAACCTGCTTCCCTTTCCCCATGTTGGAATTACCACATGGGTTAGGACCGACTAACCCTCGGTTGACGAAGCATTGCCGAGGAACCCTGGCTCTTAAGGCGGATGGGATTCTCACCCATCTAGGCTACTACTACCGGCAGGATTCTCATTATCGCACGGTCCACTGGTCCTTACGAACCAGCTTCTGCCCATGCGACACGCCTCCCTACCACACAGGATCCAAAGGATCCTGGTCTGGAGTATCGGTAGCTGGCTTAAGACCCGTCCATTTTCCCCGCCAACAGCCTCGACCGGTAAGCTGTTACACACTTTTTAAAGGATGGCTACTTCTAAGCCTACCTCCCGGCTGTCTGTGGCTGGTGACAAAGTTCGAAATCACTTAGCCAGCATTTTGGGACCTTAACTCCAGTCTGCGTTGTTCCGCTCTTGGACACCGAGCTTACCCCAGTGCCCCCACTCCTACCTTCTTAGCTGCTAAGGTATTCGGAGTTTGACTGCGTACCGAGGCCTCTCGACCCCTGCATACGCAATCAGTGCTCTACCCCCTTAGCAAGCTCTGGTAGGGCTGAGCTGAGACTCATTTCGGGAGGAACCAGCTATCACCGCACATGATTGGCCTTTTACCCCTACACCCAGCTCATGGGAGCGCTTTGAAAGGCAGCACCCCTACGGACCTCCATGAGGGAGAAACCCCTCATTTCGTCCTAGCCAGGCGTAGATCGTGCGGTTTCGGGTCTTGTCCCAGTGACTACGCGCACTTTCGTACGCAGCGCCTCATCAGAACCCTGATTGCGCGCATTTTGCTTTCGCTTTGGCTCCGCTCTTAATTGAGCTTAGCCTCGCCACTGAGACAAACTCCCTGCCTCTTTATCCGAAAGGAACGCTGCAACCCTGGAACTACTTCCTTTGCTAAAACTGCCTTTCGACAGCTTCGCTCAGGAAGTAGCCTTTTGAGCCGCAGCATACCGTAGCTGCCAGGTTTCAGGTTCTTTTCACCTCCATTTCTGGATACTTTTCAGCGTTCCCTCACGGTACTAATTCGCTATCGGTCTCAGAGAGTATTTAGGGTTGGAGGTTATTGCCCCCCAATTTCCGCGGAGAATCTCAACCCCGCGTACTCTGGAAACTGCGCCAACTTCTTGGCTTACGCTTACGGGGCTATCACCCTCTATGGCCCTGCTTTCCAGCAGAGTTCAGCTTCACCTTGAAGTTGGCATACGCAGCTCCCAAACACCACATCCCATATATCTTGCGATATATGGTTCAGTTTGCCCTATGCCGCTTTCGGTCGCCCCTACTAACGGCATCTCAATTGATTTCTTTTCCTTCCGCTACTAAGATGTTTCAATTCGCGGAGTTCCTCCTCGGGTTAGCTCATCACCAACCCGAGTGACATGCATTACTGCATGCCAAGAAGTCTCATTCGGGAATCCTGGGATCTTAGCCTGCGTGCGGCTACCCCAGGCTTATCGCAGCTTGCCACGCCCTTCATCAGCTTCTGAGCCGAGCCATCCACCTGGCAGCGTAGTGCCTATTCTGGTGCTCCCCTATGCACGGCATCATTAACATGCTGAACATGTTAAGAGGATGCCTTTTGCTTCCAGATCGTATGATCAGGAAGCACACATAAAAGGCTGACTCACAAGAAAAAACCATTGGTGCTCAAGGCACTATTTTATTATCATAAATCATCAGCCTTTGTTTAAGAGAAATTTTAAAGTTTATAAATATTACGATTTGGAATTTCTGGAAACACAATTTCTTCATCTTCTGGCTCAAGTTCTTCTAATTCATCTATAACTCTGTTTAATACAACTTGATATAATTCTGAAAGAGCTGTTCTTAGCTCGCGAACTTCTGAAGCAAGTTCGTATATTTCAGCTAATAATTCTTTTTGAGAATAATCAATATTCTTTTCAGTTCTTTTTAGAATTTCAGGATTAACATAATCATCCAACTTAATCACCCAAAATGGACCCGTCGGGATTCGAACCCGAAGTCTCCCGCGATCAGAACCGACAGCGGTTCCGATACTTCCGCCACCGGCTCTTGCAAGGCGGGCGCGTTACCGTTACGCTACGGGCCCACAATGTTTAAATCCCTTTTTCATATTTATAAATCTTATGAACAAAAAGGAAATCATTTGTAAAACAAAAGAGTTTGTAAAGCAAAAGTTAGATGGCGAAGAATCAGGACACGATTGGTGGCACACTTACCGCGTTTGGAAGCTTGCAAAAAAGATTGCAAAAGAAGAAAAAGCAGATACTTTTGTAGTTGAGCTTGCAGCATTGTTACACGATTTAGAAGACTACAAGTTTGTAAACAAAAAGCAAGGTCTTGCAGAAAAATTTTTGAAAAGTTTAAATCTTGATGAAAATATAATTTCTCAAGTTTCTTACATAATTGAAAACATTTCATTTAGCAAAAATGTTTTAAGAAAATTAAAAACAAAAGAAGCAAAAGTTGTTCAAGATGCAGATAGACTCGATGCTCTTGGCGCAATTGGAATTGCAAGATGTTTTGCAACTGGTGCAAAACTTGGAGTTCCAATTTACAATCCTAAGATTAAACCAAAGATTAACTTGAAGAATTACAAAGGCTCGCAAACAAGTATAAATCATTTTTATGAAAAACTTTTACAGCTTGAGAAATTAATGAATACAAAAACTGGAAAGAGAATTGCAAAACAAAGAACAAAATTTATGAAGCAATTCTTAAAAGAATTCTTTAAAGAGTTAGCGCTTAAAGGCTAAATTTTTATTTAACTTAAATGTGATTGTTCTCTTTTTCTCTTCATCATTTAATATCGCATAATATCCATTGAACAATGCTCCAATTGTAATTGAAACCAAATCATGCGTTATTTGAATTTCTTTGTTTAACAATTCATTTGTTCCAAGCACTATCAGCTCATTTTTTCCATTTATATATGCTAAACGTGGAAAATGGTCATGTCCCCTAATCATAAGATTATGATTTGTTTGCTCCATTATTTTAAAATTAGAAATGTAATCTTCTTGAGTTATCAATCTATACCATAAGTCAGCTGGTTCTCCTCGATAATTACCACTTAAACCACCATGGATTAAAATTGCATTTCCTCCGCTTTCCAAAGAAAAAGAAATTTTTCTTCCAGCACTCCCACGATATGTTGGATAATTGTTTTTAAATTTATTAGAAATAATTGAATTTAGCAAATCATATGCTTCTTCATCATCTATCCACTCCATCCACATATCTATAGATGATATTTTTTGTTTTTCCAATGTTCCAGAATAAATCATTTGTTTTTTAATATGAGCAAAATCATGATTCCCAGGAACAAACATTGAATTTCCATCTTCTTTTAAAATCTCATTTAATTGTCTTCCTATGTAAGCTCTATCTAAGTCTCCAGCAATTATAACGCTATCAACAGAATCCCTTAAAAGATTGTAAGCTTTTTTTAAATCTGCTCCATGCACGTCACTCAAAAGTAAATACTTCATAAAAAACTTGAAAGAGAAAGCTTTTATAAATCTTTGCTTTTTCTTAAATCAAAGCTTAAATCTCTTAGCCCAGAAATAGCATCATCAAGATAGTTTATTCTTGCATAATAATTTTCAATTTCTTCATCAAGTTCTTTTATTTTTTTAAGAATTTTTTCATCTTTTTGCTTTATGTAATCCATCCTTATTTGTCTTCTAATGCTTTCTATTTCTTGAAGTCTTGTTTCATACATCTTTTTAAGAAGAGAAGCACCATTTTTTGCACTTTCAACCTCTTTTACTTTTTTCTTTAAATCTTCTGGCAATTTACTTGTATTGAAATCAATACAAACAACATAAGATTCTTCCATATACTCTGGTTCTTTATGAGCATAAACATATCCTTCTTCAACAATAGAGTCATTTATATCAACCAAATCCTCTATTTTTCCTTGATTAACAAAGTTTGCAATACTCCTTACAAGTTTTTCAGCTTCATAATAATCAGAACCATAATTTCTAACAATTGGAGATATATCTTTGTCTGTGATAAACTCTAAAATAGAAAAAGCAAGCTTTGGGTTTATTTCACCTTTTTTCATAAACGCTTTAATTACATCAAGAAGCCCGCAAATGTTTTCATCTTCTATTTCCTTAAGTCCATTTATATTGTTTTCAACAATTTCAATCAATCTTTGATTATCGTATGTATCTCTTCTTAAAAATTCATCAACCCATGAAATTGTTTGTATTGCTTCCTCATCATTAATATTCCCTTGAAGAAATTCTTCAAATGTTATATCTTCAAGCTGTTTAACGCATTTTTCTTCATAACCTCTTTCAAATTCTTTCCAGCTTATTTTAAAATGTTTTTTGTAAGCTTCGCTCTCTTCATAAAACATATGAAAAAGTGAAACCTCTCCTTTTTCAAGAGCATTAGCAAACTCATTAAATTGTTTTTTAAAATATTCTTTTATTTTTCCTTTGCCCAAACTTAAATTTCTTATTCTTTCAACTAAATTTGGAGAACTTTCTTGAAATTCTATTGCTTGTTTTAATGCTAATAATTTTGTTAAATCCTCTTGAGCAATCTTTAAAGGTATTTTTTTGTTTTTTAATATTCTATCTTGTTTAAGATAAAATGCCATTAGATGAAAATTAATTAAGTTGTCTAATTGGTTGTCTGACCCAACCATGTTAATTAGATATGTGTTAAACTTTTCTTTATCCTCACAAAGCTCAAAGGACTTAGCTAAATATCTTGAATATTTGGAAAGGGTGTTTTTATATTCTTCATAATTGCCTTTTTTAAAAGCACCCTCAAGTTCTTTTACAGGGAAATGCCATTCCATAGTTACTACTAATCAGTAGTTATTTATAAATATTTCGTTTATACTGAAAGAAGTATTGTAAGAATTCCTAATGCAGTTGTTCCAATTGCAAACTTCTTTACATCGATTTTGTATTTCATTAAAAGCGGACCAGTGATTAAGTAGAAGAATACTATTTCTCTTAAAAGGAATCTGATTTTTAGTGGCAATCCTAAAAGTTGCAATGGTGTTGCACCTATTAGCAAAAATGAAATCACACTTATGAAATCAAAAGCAACATCAGCAATCCAAGCATACGTTAAAAATCTCAACTTCTTGAATTTGAACCACAATGTGATGTATACTAAACCAATTAAAATTTCTTCGAATATTCCTGCAATTGGAAAGCTGGCAGAATAAATTGTTCTTGTTTCAAAGCTTGCAATGAAATCAATAGAATTTGTTTTCAATTGGGCAAGATAATAAACTATGTGCCGCATTATTTCTGGGATTAAAACAATGACAAACAGAGTTACAAATTCTTTAAGATTAATCTTTTCTTTGATGTATCCAATTTTGTCAAGAATATTTCTAAATTGCATATATTTGTGGGAAGTTGATGCTTGTATTTAAATTTTAAGAAAATTTTCAGCACGCTTTTTGAGAAAGGTTTGTAGGAAGGCAACAACTCGTGTTAGGTTGTGCACAAGGAATTTCTTCCTTGCCTCACCCTTTTAATTAAAAAAGGAGGTGATCCAGCCGCAGGTTCCCCTACGGCTACCTTGTGACGACTTTACCCCTCTCGCTGAGCAAGGATTCGACTTCCTCTTTTGCCAGATCCGAAGATCTAACAAAAGGGGAAGCCTCATCCCCACCCAACTCGAATGGTATGACGGGCGGTGAGTGCAAGGAGCAGGGACGTATTCACCGCGCCATGCTGAAACGCGGTTACTAGGGATTCCGTCTTCACGAGGGTGAGTCCCAACCCTCGATCCGAACTGAGCCTCAGTTTAGGAGATTTGCTTCGCCTTTCGGCGTTGCATCTCATTGTCTGAGGCATTGCAGCCCGCGTGTAGCCCAGGGCATTCGGGGCATACTGACCTGACGTCGCCCTCACCTTCCTCCTGCTTACGCAGGCAGTCCCACTAGTGTGCTTTCCCATCCGAAGATAGGAAATAGCAACTAGTGGCGAGGGTCTCGCTCGTTGCCTGACTTAACAGGACGCCTTTACCGCACCCTTCTTTGGTACAGCTTTCTTACCAAGAAAGGTGTCACGGTACGAGCTGACGGCGGCCATGCACCACCTCTCAGCGCTTCAGGTAAGCCCTTCAGGCTGACCTTCATCATGCTGTCAGCCCTGGTGAGATTCCTGGCGTCGAATCCAATTGAACCGCAGGCTTCACCCCTTGTTGTGCTCCCCCGCCTATTCCTTTAAGTAAGCTGTCACGGTCAGCTTGCACCCGAGGCAAACCAACCGGAATTCAGCCTTGCGACCGTACTCCCCAGGCGGCCTGTTTAATGCCTTCGCTTCGGCACTGCACACCGTCGAACGATGTGCAACACCTAACAGGCAGCGTTTACAGCTGGGACTACCCGGGTATTTAGGACTTTCCGTAGACGCTTTGCGCGTCAGCGGAAAGGGTCTATCTAATCCGGTTTGCTCCCCCAGCTTTCGTCCCTCACCGTCGGACCCGTTCTAGCCAGGCGCCTTCGCCACCGGTGGTCCTCCTGGGATTACAGGATTTTACTCCTACCCCAGGAATACCCCTGGCTTCTCCCGGTCCCTAGCTTGGCAGTATCTCTGGCTCGCCCATACGTTAAGCGCATGGATTTCACCAGAGACTTACCAAACCGGCTACGGACGCTTTAGGCCCAATAATCGCGATCACCACTTGGGGCGCCGGTATTACCGCGGCTGCTGCCACCGGTCTTGCCCACCCCTTATTCGCCAAGCTTTTTACACTTGGCAAAAGCCCATGCAATGCATGAGCACTCGGAGTCCCTCTGTCACCCTTGCGGGCATTGCAGAAGTTTCGCACCTGCTGCACCCCGTAGGGCTAGGGCCCTTGTCTCAGTGCCCTTCTTGGGGCCCCCGCTCTCACGGCCCCTACTGGTCTTAGGTTTGGTGAGCCGTTACCTCACCAACAGCCTGATCAGCCGCAGACCCATCCTTAGGCGGAACTTAGGGGAAAGCCTAAGCCCTTTCAGTGTTGGAACCTTCCAGTATCCAACACCTATGGGGTATTAGCTCCAGTTTCCCGGAGTTATCCCCCACCTAAGGGCAGGTTGTCTACGTGTTACTAAGCCGTTCGCCGCCAGCAGCACCCTGCCAGCTGACTTGCATGGTTTAGCCGGACTCCGAAAGCAGTGATCTCCAGCAGGATCAACTGGAGTTAACGGTCGCTTTCGAGCACAACCTATTTTCACTTGTTGCCTTCCTACATCATAAACAGGAAATCCTGTTTACTCATTCCCTCTTTTTTGCCAGCACGCAATGCACCGGCAGAGGGCAAGTGACTCCACCCTTCTTCCGTGCACGCTTCTTTTTAAGAAGGGTGCTGTCAGGACGGAAAAGACTCCTCACTCTATACCTGGAACAGGTATCGTCAGAGTCTTGCCAGGGCAATCCTGACAATCACGAAAAGACAATCAATGTCTTCCCGCCGTCGTCACAGAACTTATCAGAAATTTTTTTATTTATAAATTTGTCGGTTACTTTTTCTTTAGAAGCAAATCAATTTTCCTTTCTATCCTATCCAATTTTTTCGACAAGTCTTTCCAAGCTTCAAGGACAATTTCATGTGGTGGTTTTGGTTTGAATTCTGGAGGAATTGGTTTTTCTTTTTTTAAGAATTCTTTTTTCTTTCAAAATATTGTTTATGAAAATAGAGATTAACAATTCTGAACTTGTAAGAATTTTTGGAGAAGAAGTTAATGCTCAATTGAAAAAAATATCCGAATTCAATATTCACAGTCGATGTTGTGTATTACCCACTAATGAACTGCAAACTTTGAAAATGTCTCATAATTTAGAAAAACAACAAGTAAAACAAATGTCGCACCAACAACAAATACTATTGACGTGAGCATTACTGGATTAATCAAATCAATTCCTGTTATTTGCATAACACCCATTATAACATAACTTGTTAAAAAGAAAAAGATTAAAGAGGTAATTATTCCCCAAGCTTTTCTAAGTTTTCCACCAAAAGAAAACCATGCTTTTCTAGAGTTGAAGATAACCTTTAACTTAATTGATAAATATAGAGCGTAAGCCATTATTCCAATTCCAACCAAAAACAATGTTGTTGTAACTGGATTCATATAAGAATTAAAAAATTTATTTATTATAAAAAGAACCAAACATCTATTAGGAGATAATTAAGGCCCGAGCGGGGAGTTGAACCCCGGCCAAGAGGGCCACAGCCTCTCGTTCTACCGTTAAACTACTCGGGCCATGTACGAATGCGGGGGGAGGGAATCTCACAACCTTTCTTTCCCCAGGCTTTCTTTCTAAGAAAGGCTGGTTTGAACCCTCGCAGCCACTAAGGCACAGGATTCCTTAGCACTGGCACTTAAGTCCTGCTCCTTTGGCCAGGCTCGGACACCCCCGCATTCACATTTATCTAAATTAAAACCATATTTAAACATTTTGTAAGAATTAGATTACTTAGCTCTTGCTCTTTCTTGCCTTCTCTTTCTCTTTCTTTCTCTAATTCTTTTTTTTCTTGTTCTCCATCTACATTGTCTTCTTTTTTTCCAAACTCGTGAGCTTCTTTTCATTTTTTCTCACACTTTCTTTTCAATGCTCCGGCCGGGATTTGAACCCGGGTCACCGGCTTTCTCCAACCACGTCGCAGGAGGTATCGGAACCCACCGGGGTTCTGATTTCGAAAGGCCGGTATCCTTGGCCGGATTTCCCCACCCTTTCTAAGCGGAAAGGGCGCCTAGACTACCGGAGCATACACTAAACAAAATTTAAAATGCTTTTAAATCTTTTGCTTAATTTTCTTTTAATATCTTTTATTTCAAGTTTTTCGTATTTTGATTTTTTATAGACTTTCATCAACTTATTTGTTGAATTTTCAATGGAATACTTCTTAGAACACTCCTTTGCATTCTTGCTTATCTTTTTATATAACTTTTTATCATTCAACAATTTTTCAATTTTTTCTTTTAAATCAAGAGAGTTGTTTGGCTCGAATTTTAATCCATTTTTGTAATCAGCAATTACTTCTTTTACACCAAGTCTATTTGCACCTATAACTGGTTTTCCAAAATGCATAGCTTCAACAAGAGTTAATCCTTGCGTTTCTGTATCTGATGGGCTTACAAATAAATCACAACTCCTGTAATAACTTGAAAGCTCTTCGTCTTTAACATACCCAACGAATTTCACGTTTTTGATTTTGTTTTTCCTTACATAATCTTTGTACTTCTTTTCAAAAGGTCCTTTTCCAACAATAAGTAAGTAATTTTTTCCATTAAGCATTTTAAACGCGTCAAGTAAAACATTAAGTTTCTTTTCAAATCCAAGCCTTCCAACATAAAGAATTATTTTGTAACCTTTTGGAATCTTATGCTTTTTTCTTATGTTTATCTTTTTTTGTTTATCAAGATAATCAAAATCAACAGCACTTGGAACAACTACAATATTCTTAAATCCTTTTTTTCTTAAGACTTTTGCAATTTCATTAGTTGGAGAAATTACAAAACTGCATTTGTTAAAAATAAACCTAAAGTAATTCCATGACGTCATGCCAAGAATTTTTTTTGTAGCGTAAAACTCCCTACTCTCATTTCCATTAAACAGATATCCAATGTAATCTTCTAAGTAAGTATGAAATGTTCCAACAATTGGCTTTTTGAACTTTGAAGAAAATAACATCCCAGCAATTCCAAGAGAGAATGGAGAATGAATATGATAAATATCTGGCTCTTCAATTTCTAAAAATGCATTTATCCTTGAGATAAACTTTGTTGGAAGAACAATTTTATAACCAGGATATTTCTTAAATTCTAAACCTTTTATATAATAAACCCTTGCTCCAAAATATTCATCTAACTTAGTTTTTTCTCCAGGAGCAAATATAACTACATCAATGTTTCTTTTTTTCAATCCTTTTACATGATTACAAATTGATGTTACAACACCATCTTTGTTTGGTAAAAAGGTGTCTGTAAACATTGCAACCTTCATAGTTATCACCTTAAATGGCCCGGCGGAGATTTGAACTCCGGACCTCTGGTTAGCTTAGACATAGGGAAATTCCCTATGCGTCATATAAGACCAGCGCTCTAACCAGGCTTCGCCAACCCTTTCCGTCAACGCTTTGCGCGAAGCGTAAAGGGTTGTAAGCTACCGGGCCGTATACAAATGAAATTAAAATTAGCTTTTAAAAGTTACGTCTGCGAACCCCAAAGCACAAAACCCACACCAATTAATATTATTATAAGGAAGTAAATTGTTTGAAATCTTCTAATCGTTTCTCTAAAATTATATCTTTCTTGAGGAGACTCTATGAACACATTTAACATATCACTAAATAAGGAGAACCATATAACTATCCCAATGACAATTATTCCAACACCAAAAAAGATTTTTCCAATCCCCATTTTAATCAACTAAATTTTCCCATTGCAATTAATCCAGCAAGTACAATTGCAACACCTATTGCAGGCCCCCAAAATCCCCATTGTTGATGTATGGCGTTGTATGTTTTAATATCTATTCCTATTGAAAATAAAAAATCTGGTGAAACAAATGTATAGATTATAAAAAAGCCAAGAAACATAATCAAGATTCCTATTACAGCTCCTCTTGTGCTCACCATGATATTTTTCAAAAGATTGACATTAATAAATTTAATTATTACTTCTCGCTCACCGCAATGGCTTTGGATATTGCGATAGCGTGCGCAGGTATATATATCAAGTACAATTGTATTGTCATATTTCTACTTTTGCAAACTCTTTCTAATTTATCTGGCAATAAATGGTATTTTACTGTTTCAGCACCTATGCCTCTTCCTTCTGCTCTTATCCAAGCATGCTTGAGAGTATTGTTAAAGCGCCCGCGGCAGGACTTCCGAGCACCCACGGATTTTCTTTCCGTGCACGCTTTCTTTTAAGAAAGGGTGCGTTCGAACCTGCGACCTACAGCTTAACAGGCTGCCGCTCTACCACTTCGCCAACCTTTTCCGTAAACGCTTTGCGCGTCAGCGGAAAGGGTTTTGAGCTACGCGGGCACTTGTATATACTTAGAGTTAGTATTTTAAAAGCTTTTCCTGATCAATCAATCCAATCTTTGTTTTTTATTTTCTCTGGAAGATATACATTTGAAACAAAGCTTATACCTCTTGTAACAAGAGCATCAAGTTCAACCTTTCCCTTCATTTCTTTCATAAGTTTAAATTGTCTTTGCCATCTTTTATCATCTTTAAACCATTCATATTCTTTTATTTGCTCTAATCTTCTTAAATCAACATCCTTAAACTTAATTTTCTGTTTTTCTAGTTTGTATTTCTTTATATCCTCTGCTGTTAATCCAAGGAACTTTGCATTTGGTATTGCTAATTTTTTTGAAATGTGTGCAAGCGCAATTGAGCCATATTTTAACACAGAATAGATGTAAAAACCCCATGGGTCAAAATCTGTTAGAACATAAATTGGTAAACCATGTTCATCACTTAACCTTCTCAAAAGCCTTCTTATCCCTCTTGTTGCTTGCCCTTGCGACGCGATTATAACACATTTAAGCTTTTCCCACACTTTATCTTCGTGAAGTCTTTCCCACATTGCATCTTTTTCCATATAAATTACAAACTTTGCATCCACCTTCTTAAACTCAATGTCTTCTGTGTTTGATGGAATTGACCATCCACCGCTTCCTAACTTTGACCAATCAATTGTATCTCCTTTATCCTTAATGATAATTTTACCAGCTGCTGCACCACTTTTCTTTGCATTTATATGTAATTCCTCTCTTGATGCACCAGTAATTAGTTCTAAATCTTCAATTGCTTGATTACTTTCTGTTTGATCTTCAACAATGTCTATTTTGGTTCCAGGTAAAGTTTTACGTATTGCATAGAAAACCTGTCTTAAGCTTAAATGTTTGTTAACGTCTAAAAGCTCTTTTGCAAGCGATGCAACCTCAATTGTTTGGACAAATTTTCTTATATGTGCAACATTAAAGAAATACCTTCTAGACTTTGCATCTCCAAGCTCAATCAACTTTGTTTTTGGATTAAAATAAACATTAGACAATGCCCTTATTGGAATGTCTAAGAAAGGATTTTTTCCTTCTTTTATTTCTTTATATAATGTTTTTCCAAGTTCTTCCAATTTTTTCTTTACGTCCTTTTTATTTCTCATTTTCTTCCCCTTCTTGTTTAGCTCTTAATTTATTTAGCTTTGATAAAACTTTGACTAAATCTTTTTTTATCTCATCTTCTTTTACTCCAATAATCTTTGATAATGCTAATGCAAATTCTGGCATATACGCTTCAAACAAACTAACTCTTTGAGCTTTTATTGCTTCTCTAATCTTTGCTCCCAAGTAAGATTTTAACTTTCTTGCGCAATCTTGTAGGGCAAGCTTCATTTCTTTTATTATCTCTGGATAGCTTGCAATTGCACTCTTACCCTCTGATGTGTATGGCACCCAAACACTTGCAAGGTGAATTAAAATAACATAAGGACCCATTGGAACACCATTTTGAGCAACACTTTGAACCTTGTACTGCTTCCAATTCATTTCTTGAATTGCTTTTGTTGTTGCGCACCCTGCTGCATCATATAGTAATGGGATTTTATTCGCATATCTAAGTCTTTGAGCCATTCCTTCACTTTTTATTTCTCCACCATAAGCTATTGCAGCTTCTACTAAAAATGGAATACCTTTGTAAACAGTTGGTTTTCTTGAAACAACAGCTACAAATTCTGCTTTTGTATCAGCAAGAATACTTTTTCTTAAGGCATTTTCACCTATTGGACTTAAACAATCAGTAGATGGTCTTTGCAATGGTGCTTTATGTAATGCTCTTAATAGTTTTTCAATTTCTTGTCTTGTTAGCTCTGCTGGTTTTTTGTTTGCATCTATGTTAACTTTTTTTAATATATTGTCCGCCATTTGTGAGCTAACTCTTGACAAGTCGTTTACTAAAAACGATTTGATTGTTCTTGCTTTTGTTGCTATGAGCATGTCTTTAAGTTTACCAAACTCAAGTCCGTGTGGGTGTGGTTTTATTTCCTTTGGTTCTTTTGGCAATTTGTTTGATGTCCTTTTAAAAACAGTTTTTCTTTTGTTTGGCTCAATTAATATGAAAGTTGCATGTGGATTAACAATTGCTGTTCTTCTTATAAATTCATAAACTGACTTTTCACCACTTTCTCTGTAATCTGCTTCTATAACTAACTCTACTTTTGTTCCATGTTCATAATCAAAGCCATCAACATATTCTTTTGAATGGATTATTGGTTCGTTGTTATCAGCAATTGAAATTTCCATAACAACAGCTTTGCTTTTTGTTTTTACTTTTGATGTTATTCTTGCAGGTATTCCTGTTGTTTGTTGAGCATAAAGAACTGCTGAAGATATACCTATTCCTTGCTGTCCTCTTGATTGTCTTAGCCTATGGAATTTTGAACCATAAAGAAGCTTTCCAAAAACATTAGGGATTTTACTTTCTATTATACCAGGACCATTATCTGTAACACTTACCTTATACTTTAATGTTCTTTCTTTCACACTTGCTTTTACACCATCAACATAAACTTGTGGTTTTATTGCACTCGTAAAAACAAGTTTCACTTTTCTTCCTTCAACATTGTATTCTTTTGTATTACCCTCAACTTTAGATGCTCTTAATCTTTTTCCAAATAAAACCAAATCCCAGTTTCTTTTTCCAGTTTTTACCAAATCGGCAATGGGTATATCGCTTCCTTCTGGGATGATTACAAGACCATGTTCTTCCTTTTTGATTTCAACTTTTATTTCAGGAAATTCTATTTCTTTTCCTTTTTTCTGCAACTCATAAGCGTATTCCTCGGTTGCATCAAGAGCATTATCAACAGCTTCTTTAACAACAACAAGCATTGATTTCAATGGATTATCAAATCCAAGCAAGTGCTTATTTTTCTTGAAAAACTCAGCTACTGATACTGCTTTCATTCTTTCTCCAAGTTTTTCAGCAATCTCAACTTCTTTTGGCATTTTATTCACCTAAAAGTTCTTGTCTTCTCCAAATTTTTCTTTCATTTTCAAGCATTCTGTATACTGTTGCATGTCTGCTTCCAGATAAAAGCATTTCTATTGCTCTTCTAATTGCTGGCATCTTTCTTGTTTCTCCTATTATGCAAATTGTTTTACCATACACAGATATATAACTTTCTGTTAAATTCTCTATTGTTCTTTTTGCCTTTCCTTTTTCACCAATAACTCTTCCTTTAAGTCTTGTTAAAGAGTTTTTTGTTTTTGCCCAATCCCTTAGCTCTATGATTTCTAATCCGTAGTTTTCATCTAATAATAAAAGAGCTTTTTCTGGAGAAAAACCTCTACCAATGGCTTTCACAATCTGTTTTGTAAGCCATGCATCAAAAGAATCCCCCCTAATTGAGACTTCTCCTTCTTTTGAAACCCTTATCTTTGTGTTTGTTTTTTCCTCTATTTCTTTCTTTGTTTTTCCTTTTACACCAATAAGTACTGCAACCCTTTCTTTTGGTATTTTTATAACCTGTTCATATTCTTCCATTTTTACCTACCACAAATTTAAACAGCTCATCTATGCTTGGTAATTTTAAACCAAGTTTCTTTAACCAATTTGCTATGTTCTTTACGTCATTCATTAACATCTGATTTGCATTTGGGTGGTCAAAAAGAACACCTTGCCCAAAGTCTATTAAAACTGGTTTTTCTTTGTTGTTTAATATATTGTATTCACTTAAGTCTCCATGTACAAGATTTGCTTTTTGATAAAGTCTTTTTATGTCTTTAAATATTTTTTTAAACCATGTTTCTGGTTTCTTTGGAGGTGCTATTTTAGCAATTGGAGCTGGTATGTTGTTTGTTCCAATAAATTCCATTACTAATACATTATTTCTACATGCAATTGGCTCTGGTGCGCTAGCCTTTGCTCTTTTTGCAAGTTCTAAGTTTTTAAACTCTTTCCTTGCCCATGCAAACACAATATCTCTTCTTCTCTTCTTAACATTGCTAAATCTTTCATCACCCGCTATATACTTCCACATATTTTTGAAGTTGCTTGTTTCAATTCTATATATCTTAACTGCTATGCTTTCTCCTTCTGGATTTTTTGCAAGAAAAACATTTGCTTCTTTTCCCGTTGATATTGGTCCAATAAAGTAGTCTATGTATCCATCATTTGATAATTTGTAGATAGTCTTTTCTGTAGACAAATCAAAAACTTCTTTGTATATTTTGAAAATCTCTTTTTCTTTTCGCATAGATAAAGAAAGGAAAAGGTGGTTTATAACATTTAATCATTGGTCTTCTGGTGGAAAATACTTAATTTCATCTATTATTAAATGACCTAGATGGAATCCGTTGTTAAACAAATATCCAATAATTTTTTGATAAATTTCTCCATTTTCAAATGCAGACGCCATTATTTTTTTAAATGCATCTTTTTCATTGAGATATACACAGTTAGCATTCACTTTTCTAACAATTGGAATATTTTCAAAAGCTTTATTTTCCTTTTCAACAATATTCTGCGTTAATCTTTCTATTTCGTTAAGAAACATTTCTTCTGTAAGAGGAACTCCATCTAATACATGATATGTCTCAGAGAACTCATAACCATCTTTTGACTTAAAAGTCTCTTTTACTTTTTCTGCTAAAGAATCATATACCTCTCTCCAAGATTTTATAAAAGAAATGCAGTACACTAAATTATCGATTGTATCCTTTTTAGTTAGCATCCTTCCATCAAAGCTCCACCCTTTGCTTCCTAAGATATTTATAAGTTCTGAGCTGTCGTAAGGATTAGATTTGTTAAAATAGGGAATACGTACCTGGCTTTCGTATAAAATATTCTCATCAGTAATTCTAATCAATTCACCCTCTTTAAAAAATTGAATTTGAATCACACTTCTTCTATTATTTTATTGCATATAAACCTTACTAAACCAAAAATAATTAAATAGAGAACTTCTTGATTTCATAGGTGAGGTGAATGAAAACAATAACAATTGGCGGCAAAGCTGGTGATGGGATAAAAGCTGCTGGGAAGCTTTTTGCAAATATTTTAAGTCAATTGGGGTACTATGTTTTTGTTCTTGATGACTACCCTTCTTTAATCACAGGCGGACATAATTTTAACAAAATATCTTTTGACAAAAAACCGATTTTTAGTCATTATAAAGAAACAGATGTGCTTATCGCGTTAGATAAAAAAACAATTGATAAACATAAGAAAGAGCTTAAGAAAAACGGAATAATTTTGTATGATTCAAATTCATTTTCATATAAAGGTGCGATTGGAATACCTGCTCAAGATTTTGTAAAAGAAGTTGGTGGAATTAAAATAATGAGAAATGTTGCTTTGTTAGGTGCACTTTCTTATGCTTTAGGGATTGATTTTAAAATTGTAAAAAGTGTATTAAAAAAAGTTTATCCTGAAAAAGCAGATAAGAACATTGTAATAGCTCAGAAGGGATACACTTTTGCAAAAGAGAATGTTAAACAAATTTTAAGATTAAAAAAGATTGGAAAGCCAAAAGAAGTAATGAGTGGAAACACAGCAATAGCATACGGCGCAGTAAGAGCAGGTTTAGATATTTACATTGCATATCCAATGACACCAGCAACTTCAATACTGCATTATTTAGCAAAAAATTCTCAAAAGTTTAAACTAAAAGTAGTGCAGCCAGAAAATGAAATATCTGTAATAAACATGGCATTAGGAAGCGCATACGCTGGTGCAAAAACAATGATTGGTACTTCTGGTGGTGGCTTTGCTTTGATGAATGAAGCATTAAGTCTTGCTGGAATGTCAGAAACACCAATTGTGATAGTTGAGTGTCAAAGACCAGGACCAAGCACGGGTGTTCCAACATACACTTCACAAGCTGATTTAAACTTTGTATTAAATGCTGGGCATGGAGAGTTTCCAAAAGTAGTGATTGCTCCTGGAACAAATGAACAAGCTTATTATAAGTCTGCAGAAGCACTTTATCTTGCTTGGAAATATCAAGTACCAGTTATTTTATTAAGCGACAAACACCTAAGCGAGAGTTTGAAAACATTTGAGGTTAAAAACCTTAAGAAAGTAAAGATAAAAACATCAAATGGTGGAAAGAACTACAAAAGATATTTGATAACAAAAGATGGTGTTTCGCCAATAGCATTTCCTGGAACAAAAGACAGCGTAGTAAAAGCATCAAGTTATGAGCATGATGAGTTTGGCATAACAACGGAAGAGCCGGAAGTAGTAAAAAAAATGCAACAGAAAAGATTGAGAAAAATGAAAGCAATTGAAAAAGAAGTTGAAAAGCTTGAAGCTGTTAAAGTTTATGGAAAAGGAAAGAATGTTATTGTAACTTGGGGTTCTTCAATCGGCGCTGTTCTTGAAGCTGCAAAGGGTTTGAAGAATGTTAAGATTGTTCAAATAATTTATATGCTTCCATTTCCTAAGAAATCTGTTGAAAAGCATTTGAAAAATGCAAAGAAGATAGTTTGTGTTGAAGCAAATGCAACAGGACAACTTGCCAACCTTATTAAGCTTAATACGGGAATTGAAATTAAAAATAAGATTCTTAAGTATGATTCAAGAGAGTTTGAACCAATTGAGTTATTAAATGAATTAAAAAGGTGGTTAAAGTGAAGTTAGATACTTATGCTGAGATAACATGGTGCCCAGGATGCGGAAACTTTGGGATTCTTACATCAGTTAAGAATGCGATAAATGAATTAATAAAAGAAGGAATACCAAAAGAAAAATTTGTAATTGCAAGTGGCATAGGATGCCATGCTAAGATTGTTGATTATATTAATGTTAATTCATTTTATTCAATTCATGGAAGAGTCCCACCAACTTTAACAGGGATAAAATTAGCAAACAAAGATTTAGTTGCAATTGGTTTTGTTGGAGATGGAGATATTTATGACGAGGGAATATCACATCTTATTCATGCTGCAAAGAGAAACACAGACATTACCATAGTAGTTCATGATAATGGTGTTTTTGCACTAACAACAGGACAATTTACAGCAACTTCACCAAAAGGATTTAAAGGTAAATCCACACCAAAAGGGAGCATAGAAAATCCACTTAATCCTATTAAGCTGATGCTTGTTTCTGGAGCAACATTTGTTGCAAGGGGATACGCTGGAAAGCCAGAGCATCTTAAGGAATTAATTAAAAAAGCTGTTAAACATAAAGGGTTTTCTTTTGTTGATGTTTTACAACCTTGTGTTGCTTTTAATAATACATATAATTTTTACAATAAAAAGGTTTATGATTTAAATGCAGAAGGGCATGATACTTCAAACTTTGAGCAAGCAATGAAAAAAGCAGATGAAAAAGAAAAGATACCAATTGGAATATTTTATGAAACACAAGCTCAGGTTTTTGAGGACCATTTCAACTAACTAAAGCACTTGATAAATCGTATATTGAAACTTCATAAACACCCAAACTTTCACAAAACTTTAGTTCTTCTTCTAATGTTCTCGGAAGCTTTAAAGTTAATTTATCTACAACAGGAAAAATACTTAATCCAGCACCAATATCAACTCCAATTTTATTATTTGGGAATCTTTTCTTAAGGAGGTTTAAACTATCTTTGATGATTTTCATTCTTTTATTTGGTTTTGGAGTTATGGGAATTGTTGTAACTTTTGCTTTTATACCATTGTCATGTATTTCATCGATAAGGTTCACTAATTCATGTTTTGAAGGATTATTTTTCCAAATTGGAAGTACTTCTACATCAAGAACAATGTATTCAGAATCTACTTTTCTTGCTATGTCTATAAACTCATACAAATGTTTTACATTTTCCTTAGCTAACCAATATGTTCCACTAATCATGCTAAGTAATAAGCTATTATATTTTGGGAACACTGGCCACACATTTATCCTTGCGCCTTCTTTAGATAAATCAATTATTTCTTTTTTATTTTTATTTGTAGTTGCAATATTCAAAACACATCCCAGCATTGATTTTTTCTTTGTTTCTTTTGATATGCCAAATGGCTCCTCAACATAGTATGAAATTTTCATTTACATCGCCCTTAGGATAGCGATTCTCTTTTCAATTGGTGGGTGTGTTGAGAAAAGTTCAGCTATTTTCTTTTTAGGGTTTGCGATAAACAAGCTTGAAACAGAGTCATCAACCTTTAATACACCTTTGTTATACTTCATGATTTTTTCAAGAGCGCTTGCTAAGCCTTCTGGATACCTTGTTAGCTTTGCACTGTAAGCATCAGCAAGATACTCTCTTTTTCTTGAAATTGCTAATTGAACAAGTTTTGCAGCAATTGGTGCTAAAATTGCAAACAAAAGCCCAACTAAAACTATTGCTCCTGCTTTTCTATCTCTATCCCTAAACCAAAATGAACGAAGGAATATGCCACTAACTATTGCAATTATCCCAACAAGTATAACAACAAGTGTTGCAAATCTAATATCATAATTTTTAATATGTCCAATCTCGTGCCCAACCACACCTTCAAGTTCTATTCTATCTAATTTTTCTAATGCGCCTGTTGTAACTGCAATTGATGCATGTTTTGGGTCCCTTCCAGTTGCAAATGCATTTATGTCAGGATTTTCTATTACATAAACTTTTGGCGGTGGTATCCCTGCTGCTAAACTTAATCCTTCAACAACATTTATTAGGTGGGCGTGCTCTGGTTTCTTTGCTGGCTTGGCATTTACTAATTTTAATATTAGTTTATCACCCTTGTAATAAGCATATAATGATTCAGTAATTGCTATTACAAGAGCAAATAAAACAAAGAACAAAGTAAATGCTGGATTGTAAACTAATGCAATTGTATAGCCAAGTGCAATAAGTACACCAATAACTAAGAAAATTAAAATTACTGACTTTATCTTATTGATTCTAATCTCATCAAAGAAGCTTACCATTTTAGAACTTCACTTTAACTGGCTTTCTTTCAACTTCTTTTATTTCAATGTATTGCTTTTCTTTTTTACCCATCAATTTTGCAAACCAAACTCCAGGTATTGTTTTAATTAAATTGTTATATTCAAGAACAGAATCATTGTAAAACTGTCTTGCATAGGCAATTTTATTTTCAATTCCAGAAAGCTCTTCCTGAAGCATTAAGAAATTTTCACTTGCCCTTAGCTTAGGATAGTTTTCCGCAATTGCAAAAATTGTTTTTAAAGCATCTGCAAGCATGTTTCCAGCTTTTATCTTTTGCTCTTGCGTTGTTGCTTTTAACATTTCTTTCCTTGCTTTTGCTATATTTTCAAAAACACTCCTTTCATGTTTCATATAACCTTTTACTGTTTCAACAAGATTTGGAACTAAATCTGCTCTTTTTTTAAGTTGTACATCAATTTGAGACCAAGCATTTTTTATTCTATTCTCTAAAACAATTATTCTATTGAAATAATAAATTACAAATCCACCTATCACAATTATTCCAAGAACAGGAATAAGAACATCCATCTATATCACCTCTTAAAGTTCTCCTTCAAGCCCTTTTAACAAGCCTCTTTTCTTTAGTATTTCAACTTGATTTCTTCTGTACTTGTATATGACATCGCCTTTTGTATCTGGTTGAAATTCCCATGGTTTTACCAACACTATGTCCCTTTCCCTTACCCAAAGAGATCTCATGAGCTTTCCTGGCACCCTACAAACTCTTGTTTTTCCATCAACCCCCTTTACTTTCATTTTTGCATATCCAAGGAGTTGCTCAACTATGCCAAGAATTTCTCCTTCTTTTGGCATTCTTACTCTTACTGGTGCTTGTTGTTCCATGAATAATGAGAAATTTCAATTCAATAAAAAGCTTTCCATTACTTGCTTGCTTCTGCTTGCCTTTCAACTTCTATTCTCTTAGAAACAGCAAATGATTTTGGGTCATCATTGCTTGCAGCTATTATTTCATTTGCTAATCCTTTTTCAATTGAAATCTTTTTGTCAGCAACTGCTTGAAAAGCCCCTTGAGTTAACCATCTTAATGCCAAATCAACTCTTCTTAAAGGAGCTGTATCAACTTGCTTTGGCACACGAATTCCACCTATTTCTATTACTGTTACTTCTTCTCTTGGTGCTGCATTTTCTATTGCCCTTACTAAAATTTCAATTGGATTTTTCTTTGTTTGTTTTTCAATTATCTCAAATGCTTTTTTTACAATGTTTACCACTGTTTGCGATTTGCCAGTACAATATTCGCTTGTTCTCCAATGTTTTTTTCCTTTGTGCCCTGGTGTCATTAACTTCTTTGTTAATCTTTCAACAATGTTTACCTTTGCCTTAGCAAATCTTTGGCTTGCATGCCTTCCAAAATTTTGAGGAACATAAATGGGTTTAAGGCTAATCACATTTTTTAATCCAGGGTCATTTACTACAACCCCTTCAAATGAATATTTTTCAAATAATTTTATTTCCATTTTATTACCTCATTGGTTTTTCTTTTCTTCCTTTAACCAATTCTTTTATTGAAACACCATTTACTTTTATTACTCTAAATTTAATTCCAGGCATGTCTCCAAATGCTCTTCTTTGTGGAGCACCCATTCTCTCTATGATTACTTCATTATGTTCATCAATAAACTTGATTGCTCCAGGACCGTATCCAGCATAAGCTCCAACAGTTCTTCCATTTTTTGCAATTTGCACTTTTACACATTTTCTTAAACCTGAGTGTGGCTGTTTTACTTCTATTTCCATTTTTTGAATAACAATGCCTCTTGCAGCTGGAGCTCCTTCAAGTGGGTCTGTTTTTTTGTAAGCTTTAGTCTTCATCTTAGCTAAGTCTTTTTTTGCAAAGCGAAATTTCTTCCTTCTTTGTCTTAATTTCTTACCAGCGTTTAATCCTCTTGGTTTCTTAGCCATAATCACACCTTAAATTTAATTCCTTTATAAACTTTATTGAAGTATAACTTCTTGAAAATCAAAGTATCTTTTTAAAAGTTCTTTTGCTATTTTTGCCTTTGATTTTGCCATTCCAAGCCTATCCTTTGAAACACTTGCATATAGTGTTTTTTCACCATTTGATTTTTCTGATATATACGCATTTTTTATTTGCACAGGTCTAAATATATTTGCAAGAAACTTTAGTGGGTCTTTTGAAAATTCAAGAACTTCTATTTTTTTCTTTAGCTTATCCTCAAGCTTTTTTATATTTATTCCCCCTCTACCAATAGCTATCCCAGCTTGTCCTTCTGACACTATGAATGTTATTTTTTCTTTTTCTTTATCATAAATACAATCTTTAACAGTAGCTCCAGTTATTCCTTCAAATATTGTTATAAATCCTATGTCTTCGTTTGTTAACCTTATCCTTCCCATAATATCACTTTACTATGGCTGCTGCCAAAACACTATGTGCTCTTTTACAGAGCACCCCAAGTTCCATATTTGTTCCTTTGTATTTGATTATTTCAAAGTTGGATATCTCCGAATATCTTTTTAAATCATCTAAATAGTTGCTTGGAATATTTGATGCTATTATTACTTTTTTAACGTTTCCTTTTTTTATTTCTTTTAAAACACTCTTAATGCCATAAACTAGTTTTCCAGAGCTTAAAGCTTTTTTAAAATCATCTGGAAGTTCTGCAACTTCTGTTATCACTTTTTATCACCTTTTTTAACTCTTAAATCAACCATACCAGTGCCTACTGGAACTGGCTGATTAACCATGACATTTTCAACAACACTTCTTAACTCATCAACTTCTCCTTTTACAGCAGCGCTAAATAAGTGCTTTAATGGAACTTCAAAACTCGCACGCGCAAGCACTGAGGCTTTTGCACTGCTAACACCGTATCTTCCAATACCTTTTATTGTACCATCATTTGTCATAATATCTGCTACAAGCATGATGTGTCTGACATCAACCTCAATTCCTTGATTTTTAAGCACATCTAATGTTTCTTCTATAATTGCGTTTCTTGCAGCTTCTATTCCAAGAACTCTCCAAATTTCAAATATATCATTTGTTTTTGTTCTTTCAATATCAACCTCAGGCAACTTAAGAACTTCTTTAAGATTAGAACCAGCTGTTTTTATTATCCAATCATTTCCAAATTTAATTGGTAAAACTTGTTTTATTCCTTTTATTCCAGCAATGTGCAGTCCTTTTAATTTAACTCTTAATCTATATAATTTTTTGATATCCATGTCTTCTTCTTTTGGTTTTATGTTTATCTTATAAGCCCCAGTTGTTATCTTTGCTGATTTAAAGTATTCAGAAATTCTTTTTAAAACATCTTTCTCTTTTACTTTAAATTTCTTCATCTTTGCTGGGTCCAATTCTATTTCAATTCTCATTCTTAATAAGTCCACATTTATTTCTTTTGATATATCCTCTAAAGATATTTCAAGCAACCTAAGTGCTATTTCTTCAACTTTTGCCTCGCTTGTTGCATAAGAAGGCTTTAAGAATATTGTCATTGCAGGTGTGCTTGGCTCGCTTCTTGCATCAAATATTTCTATTAAACGTGGCAAACCTTGTGTAACAGTCATTTCTGTAGCTCCAGCTAATAACTTTGTTCTTAAAGTAAGCTGAGTGCCTGGTTCACCAATTGATTGAGCAGCAACAACACCCACTGCTTCTCCAGGCTCAATTAATGATTTCTCATATTGTTTTTCAGCTATTTTTCTTAGTTTTTCCATTTGTGCCTTGTTAAGTTTAAGCATTTCTTTAAGTTCTTTTAATTGTTCTTCTATTGATGGTGGCAGTGTCATTTGAGCACTTCCTCCTTTGGAATTAATAACTTTCCATGGTCTGATTTTGTTACATCTAAACCATCAGCACCATATGTGAATTGAATTATTCTTCCTGAAGCATCTCTAACTGTGTTATCATATTCTACTTTTAAGTCTTGCAATGCATTTATAAGTCTTCTTTGAAGATAACCTGATTTAGGTGTTCTCATTGAGGTGTCCATGATTGTGTCCCTACCTGTTATTGCATTAAAGAAAAATTCTGTTGGTGTTAATCCTCCTTTATAAGAGTGTCTTACAAAACCACCAGCTGCTGGACCTATGTCACCCCACTTAAAGTGTGGGAGTGTTCTATTTCTATATCCTTTTCTAATTCTGCTTCCTCTTAAGCTTAACTGTCCTACAGATGCTGCCATAAGCGCTAAGTTCAATACACCCCCCCTTGCTCCAGATTTTGCCATAATCATTGTGTAATTATTTGGCTTAACATAACTTTCCACAATTCTTCCAGTTCTGTTTCTTGCCCTGTTTATTATTTCAATTATTTTAAATTCAAGTGTTTCCCTTACTGTTCTTCCAGGGTATGCCTTTAGTTTACCTTCATGATATTCTTTTATTATTTCATCAATTTTCTTTTCAGCATGATTAAATGCATCTTTTATTTCTCTTATTGCTTCTTGTGGTAAATCTGTATCAGTAAGTAAAGTTGTGAATCCATGTCTTTGCAAGAAGTTAATTCCAAGCAAAGCTGCTTTTTGAATGAAATCAATTGCAACTTCATTTCCATATTTATTAATAATTGCTTGTGTTAGCTTTCCTTTTGGTGCTTCTGCACCAATGGCTATTGCATCAATAACTCCTTGCTTTAATTCCCCTTTTTCTATTATTACTTTTTTATATTTGCAATCAGGATTATTGCACACATTATGGTATGGGCAATTTTTTGATGTTCCTATGTAATCTATATCTGGCAATATCATTGAAAATATTTGCTTTCCAGTGTAGTACTTAACACCACCTTTTTTCATAGCTGGCTTCTTTGGTAATTCAAAAATACCAATACTTGCAAGTAATTCAGCAGCTTTTTCTTGTGAAAACAATTCTTCTGTTTTTGTTAGCAAATAGCATCCTGTTATTTGGTCTTGAATTGCGCCAATTATTGGCAGACCATATCTTGGTGTTACAATATTATTTTCAACACCAAGAAGAATCTCTGCTTCAGCTCTTGCTTCTTCGGTTTGCGGAATGTGTAAATTCATCTCGTCTCCATCAAAGTCTGCATTGTAGGGAATTGTTACACATAAGTTCATTCTAAATGTTTTGTATGGTAAAACCTTTACTCTATGTCCCATTATGCTTATTCTATGTAATGATGGCTGTCTATTAAACAATGCAATGTCTCCATCCCTTAAGTGTCTTTCAACAATATATCCTGGTGCAAGTTCTTCAAGTATTGCACCACGTGTTTCATCAGAAATAACCTTTCTTTTGCCATCTGGTGTTATAACATAATTTGCGCTTGGGTATTTATGTGGAGCATTTTTAACAAGCTCTTTCATTTCTTTCAAATTCCATTCTGTAACTCTTTCTGGGACTGTTAATTCTCTCGCTATTACTTCTGGAACTCCAACTTCATTAACAGCTAAGTGAGAATCAGGAGAAATTACTGTTCTTGCTGAGAAATTCACACGTTTTCCTGCAAGATTCTTTCTAAATCTTCCTTCTTTTCCTTTAATTCTTTCTGTAAGTGTTTTAAGTGGCCTTCCACTTCTGTGTCTTGCAGGAGGAATCTGCGCTATGTTATTTGCAAAGAAAGTTGTAACATGATATTGCAACAAATCCCAAAGGTCTTCTATTATAAGCTCTGGAGCTCCAGCACTTAGGTTTTCAAGCAATCTTTGGTTTGTTCTTACAATATCACCAAGCTTGTGTGTTAAGTCATCTTCACTTCTTTCTCCAGACTCAAGTGTAATTGATGGCCTTACAGAAACTGGTGGAACAGGCAAAACAGTTAAAACCATCCATTCTGGCCTTCCAGCTGCTGGAGATATTCCTAAAAGTTCTGAATCTGTATCTGGAACTCTTTTTAATCTTTCTAAAACATCAATTGGTGTAAGTTTTGTGCTACCTTGCATAAAGGTGGAAGGTTTAACAAGCTTAATTCTTTCTTGTTTTGCACCACAATGCGGACATTTTTTAATTAACTTTGTTTTATTTATTATTATCTTTGTTATAATTGCTTTTTTCTCATCATCAACTTCGGACATCTTTTTTAGCCATTTATCTATCTCTGCTTGTGGCAACAAAAGTCTTCCACATGATGAGCATGTGCTTCTTAAGAATATGTATATCAAAGGAATGTATCTTATATGAAAAACAGGTCTTGCTAACTCAATGTATCCAAAGTGGCCAGGACATTCTTTTACTTTTCCACCACATGTTCTGCAGCGCAATCCTGGGTCAATTACACCCATCTTTAAATCCATAAGAGAACCATCAATTGGATAACCATCTGCATCGTAAAGTTCTGGTGTTATTACTTTAACAACAGCCATCTTTTTAATTAGCTTTGGAGAAAGCATTCTAAATTCAATTGCTCCAATTTTGTCTCTTATTATCTCATTCATGTTTCTCCCTCAATACTTTGGTTTTATCTTAAGTTTTGGATATATACCCATTGATTTAAGTTCATCAAGCAAAAGCTTAAATGCATATGACATTTCTACAAATGTTACAGGAGCATTTTCTCCACAAACAGGACACATTGTTTTATTCTTATATTTGTTGTAAATAGCAACTAAACCACATTTTTTACAAACTGGAAGCACTGTTTTGTCAGAATCAAACCTTTCCTTTAATAGTAATGATGCACCATGCCCTACTAAACAATCTTTTTCCATTTCTCCAAGTCTTAATCCTCCTTCTTTTGCTCTTCCTTCTGTTGGTTGTCTTGTTAAAAGCTGTACAGGTCCCCTGCTTCTTGCGTGAATCTTATTTGCAACCATGTGTTTAAGTCTGTAATAGTATTGGCTTCCTATGAATATCCTTGCTTTTATCTCTTCTCCTGTTCTTCCATCATACATTATTTCAGAACCATCTTCTCTAAATCCAGCTTCTTTAAGCATTTTTCTTAGTTCAAATTCACTCATGCTTTGGAAAGCTGTTGCATCAACATACTTTCCATAAAGAGCCCCAACCTTTCCACCAAGCACTTCAATTAAGTGGCTAACTGTCATACGTGTTGGTATTGAGTGTGGTGAGAAAATAATATCTGGAATAATTCCATCTGCTGTGAATGGCATATCTTCTTCTGGGACAATTAATCCAACAACACCTTTTTGTCCGTGCCTTGATGCAAATTTGTCTCCAAGCTCTGGTATTCTTTCGTCTCTAACTTTTACTTTCACAAATTTGTTCCCTTCTTCTGATTCTGAGATTAAAACAGATTCCACAATTCCTTGTTCAGCATGTTGTAATGTTGTAGATGTTTCTCTTTGCGCTTCAGTTCCAACTCTAAATTCTTCTAAGCTTGCAAGGAATCTTGGTGGAGAAACCTTTCCAACAAGAACATCTCCTGGGCCAACCTCTGCTTCAGGAACAATTATACCATCTTCTTCTAGATATCTATATGCATGTTCTGTTCTATATCCTTTTATATCTTTATCAGGGATTTTTATTATATCTGTTTGTCCTCCAGGATATCTTAATTCTTCACATTTGTAAGGTCTGTATGTTGTTGCTCTAAATAATCCCCTTTCTATACTACCTTTGTTAATTACAATTGCATCTTGAATATTATATCCATCAAATGGCATTATTGCTACAACAACATTTTGGCCAATTGGATGGTCTTCAACTTTTAACAAATCATACATTTGTGTTTTTACAATTGGTATTTGTGGATAATGAATTATGCTTACATCTGTGTCAGCTCTTATTGGTACATTAGCTGTGTAAAGCCCTAATGCTTGTTTTGTCATTTTTGCTCCAAGTGTAATACGATAACTTAATGAATGTTGAGCATAAGGAACCATATTTGCTTGTGGACCCATTATTATGGTTGGAGAGATTTCAAGATGTGTGTGTTCTGGTGTTAAGTCTTTTTCATCAAGTGCAATGTAGGCATTTTCCTCTTCTTCTGCATCAAGATATTCTATAACACCTTGTTTTACTAAGTCATCCCAACTTATTTCATTTTTCTTTAATTTTTCTATATGTTCTTTTGTGAGTAATGGTTTCCCATCTTTTACAACAATTAAAGGCCTTCTTGCTCTTCCTTTATCTGTTAATATATAAATGCTGTCTTCTTCTTTATAGTAAGCAACATTAAGTTCTGTAGGCAAATTACCATTTCTACGCATTTCTTTTATTTTCTCAATGAATGAAGCAGGGTCTTTGTGTTCTCCAATGTATCTTCCGTTTAAAAACACATTTACCATTATCTTACCCTCTGTAATCCTATTTTTTTAAGTTTTGAAATGATTTCATCTTCAGACATTTCAGGTTCTGTTGAAATTTCACATGTTATAGCAAGGTTCTTTCTAAGTCCTACGTTTACACCCTCTGGTGTTTCTGATGTACAAAGTCTTCCCCAATGTGTTGGGTGTAAGTCTCTTGCTTCAAAGTTCTCCCTACTTGCTGTTAAAAGCGAGACAACTCTTCTTATATGAGATAATGTTGCAAAATAGTTTAATCTATCAAGGTGTTGCGATATTCCATGTCTGTCTCCAATCCATTCACCAGTTGCAAGGGCGCTTCTTAATCTTGATGTCAATAGTTGAGCTCTTACAATTGATTGAAGATTTGGTATTTTTCCTCTTTTTACTAATCTTTCAAAATTATATTTCATATCACCAACGAGCATTCTAAATGAAAATCTAAATAAGTTTTCTAATAAATCACCACAAAGCCTTAATCTCTTATTACTATAGTGGTCTTTATCATCTGGTGCAACATCACCATATGAGACAAGCAGCAGTTTCTTAAGACATCTTGCTAAGAAATATGCTTTTGTAATTCTATCTTCTTTTGAATGTCCAATATGCGGGAAAAAGAACTTGTCTATCATCTCTTCTGCTCTTTCTATTCTTTTTTCAGGCACCATTATACCCATTTTTTTGCCAAGATATTCAAGAGCATCTTCAACTTTTTTTATGTCTTTTGCTTCATATAGATTGATATATAAATCAGATGAAAACTTCTCATCAGTTGAAATTGCTTCAACTATGTCTTTATCTTTTACTAATCCCAATGCTTTCATTAATATGGCAACAGGAATCTTTTGAAGTTTTGTAAATGAAATATATATTATCCCATCTTTTGCTTTTTCTAATGTGTGCGGAATGTTATATTGCCCATCTTCACTAAATAACTTTCCAACATAAGGGAATGTGCCTGTTTTTTGCTCATCAACTAAAAGTTTATTTGTTACAAGATCCTCAACTATTACAACAACTCTTTCTGTACCGTTTATAATGAAGTAGCCACCCGGGTCGCTTGGGTCTTCGCCAGCTTCAATTAATTCTTCTTTGCTTAACCCATGAAGATAGCAATTTTCAGAACGCAACATGATTGGAATACTTCCAATTTGAACTGTTTGTTTATCTTTTTCTTCACCACTTTGTATCACACTCATTTCTACAAGAATTGGGGCTTCATATGTTAGGTTTCTAAGTCTTGCTTCAATTGGCATTATTTTTCTTCTTGAACCATCTGCTTCCTTTATGATTGGTTTTTCAACCCAGACTTTTCCAAATTTTATTTTTAAATCTCTAACACCAATTGGAAGAATGTCTGGAACTATTTCTCCAACTTCATCAATAACTCTTTGCATCCCATACTTTATGAATTTATTAAATGAGTTAATATTATGATCTACAAATGACCTACTTTCAAAATATTTTTTCAACAAAAATTGTGATGTTTCTTTATCCATTAAGCAACCACCACTCTATAAAATTTTGACATACCTGCTGTTTTGCTTTCTCTTGTAAATTCAATTATATTCCCGGGTTTTGCATTTAATGCTTTAGCAACAGGATCAGAAACTAATATTCTTGGAAGTTGTTTTTTGCTTATGTTATATTTTTCTAATAATTCCTTTTCTTCTTCTTCCTTTAAAATTCTGCTTTTTGGTACAAGTTTGTTTTTGAATATGTCTATCTCCATTGTATCACCAATATGGGCCCGAGGGGATTTGAACCCCTGACCCCCTGGTTAAAAGCTTCACCTCAGCAAGATCATAAGCTGAACAGGTGCTCTGCCAGGCTGAGCTACGGGCCCTTGATGAATTAAATGTTGATAGAAATTTCTCTAAAAATTGGGTTTTCGCAAGCCATAACATATCATTTATGGCTTTTTTTTGTATTTATATACTTTTCGCTAAAGATTAATTATCATATTATTGAAGCTCTCAGGCATTTGCAAGTGTAAAAAATCGCACATGTTTTTTATACACATTTGAACATTTTCTCTTTTTTCAAATAAATATGATAGCTCACCATCTTTATATCTTATTTCACTATACGCGCCTTTTTCTGTTTTTATTAAAACTCTTTCTAATTGAAACTTCATATTATAAGAGCGGATAACTGCTCTTTTTAAATCGCTTCTAACTCCAACAATTGTGTGATATACTCCTCCACCCATGTAATTAATCATCAAGTCTATATCTCCTTCAGATGGGAATGCAATACCATTTGGGTGAGAATGAATTCTGTATTCCTTTGGCACCCAGCTGTCAAAGGTTTTTATTTGTAATTTTCCATTTTCAAATTTTCCACCTATTTCATTTTGATTTTTTAAAGCATATTTAATTAATTCTAATAACTCGCTCTCAGAAATTGTAAATATGTTAGTTTCATTACGGAATTCAGTTGGTATTATTTTCATTTACGCTCACAATTTTCCAAATTAAAAGAAAGCGCCCCGACCGGGATTCGAACCCGGGTCCCCGGCTTGCTACACGACCTCTTCTTTTTCGAGCTTTTCTCTGAAAAGGTCGCTCGACAGACCGGGATCCTAGGCCATTTCCCCACCCTTTCTTGGCAACCTGCCTTCTTTTCTAAAGAAGGCGGAAAGGGCGCCTAGACTATCGGGGCATCCCCGCGGCCGGATTCGAACCAGCAACCTCTCGGTTTCAACTGAAATTCCAGTTAAACCAACTACAGCCGAGCGCTCTACCATTGAGCTACGCGGGGAACAAAAAAAGAAATAGAAAAGATATTTATAATCTTTACTCTATTTGAATTGTGAGCGCATTCGAGGCTTCTTCTCTTATCATCTTGTCATCTCTGAACTCAACTTTTGTTGGTGGGAAAATTATGTTTCCTAATACAACAATTGATGTTCTTATTGTGTATGAAAGAACCCTTTCTTCTTTTGGATTAAGTTTTTCTATTTCCCAAGTTATAACTTTTTGTTTTCCTTTTTTAACAACCCTTCCAGGAACAGTTCCGTAATCTCTCACTTCTTTAACAAAAGCTGGAAGAGGCTCTGTTATTTTCACTCTTTTTAATTCTTTATTTGTTAGGTTTCTTATTTTAATTTGTATCTTTAAGTCTAAAAAGCTTGGGTGTCTTTTATGACTCACAAGTTCTTTTTTAACATCTATTTTTCTTGTTAGATACCATATTGCAATAGCAATTGCAATTAGTATAAATGGTATTATTAACAAAGGTGTATAATTAACTTTAAATTCAACTACTGCTTTGGTTCGCGGTTCAAGTTTAACTTCCCATTTTATCTTGTTGTTTTCTATTTTGTATCCTTCGCTTGCAGAAACAAGTAACAATTTTTCTATCTTTGATATCTTTGTATCTACTTTACAAATTGTTGCTGCGTTTCCTAAATTTACAACTGTTGCTTTGTATGTTTTTCCAAATATTGATACATTAACATCTTCTTTTGTTTCGCATTCTGAGAATCCTAAAACATTTGTTTGAATGGTTGATTGTGTGAATATGTCTTCTGCAAATCTAATTCTTATCGTTATTGAATGGTTTCCGGAAGACACACTTAATGGAAAGCTTATGTTTTCAACTGTTATTTCATTTGTTCCTTCAGGTATTGTAATTGTTTGCGGATGTTGAATGATTTGTTCATCATTTTCAAAATCAGCATCAATTTCAAGAGTTGCATTAACTGTTTTTACTGGGTTATCAATTGTCATATTGAATGAAAATGGATTTCTTAAATCAATTTCTTTTGGAAATTCAACTGATAATATTTTAACATTTGAGTATGCAGCCATTGATTCTAAAATTTCTCCTTGAAGAGGTATTGGTGAGTCCAAAGATTCACCATTTGAAAAAACAAGCAACTTAACAATTATCTTTCCTGGTTTTTGTTCTGGTTTTACTGTTAAACTAACATGAACAACTTTTGTTTCTCCTGGCTCTAAAGTAAAACTACTTGGTGTTATTTTTGCATAGCCAGTAAAAAGAAGGTTTAAACTTATTGGAAGCTCTTGACTTCCCTCATTTTTTAATGTTACATTATATTCTAAATTTTCCCCTGGTCTTGCTTTATCATTTATTACGCTAACGCTGTAAAGCAAATCGCTTAAATCAGCATTAGCTGTATTAACTATAATTAAACTTATTAATAAGAGAGACAAAACCCCAACTACTTTTTTTGTATTTGCCATAGTTTATCTTTAAATAAGCAAATTTATAAAACCTTTGGGGAAAGTTTTTATTTGTGATGCAACTATAAAGTGATAGTAGAATCTTTTCTTAATATGCTGCTGTCTTTGTAGTAGCTTTATCTAAATGGAAAATAATATTAACTCTCTTGTTTAAGATAATTCTATGGCAAAGATAATTCATGAAAGAGAAAAATGTGTGGGTTGTGGATTTTGCGCATCAATTTGTCCAGAACATTGGGAAATGAGCGACGATGGAAAATCTACATTAAAAGGCTCAAAAAAGGTTAATGACCATTATGAAAAAGAAGTTGAAGATGTTGGATGCAATGAAGAAGCAGCAAAGCATTGCCCTGTTAATGCGATTCACATTGAGTAGGTGATTGTTATGAAGATAAATGTATCTGACTTAGCTCCAGATAGAGTTAAAACAAAACTTCTTGTAATCCCAAAAAAGGACAAAAAGAAAAAGATTGATATAATTAAAAATAGGTTTTTAGCACAGAGAGTTATTGAAGTATTTTTAGAAGATTATGGTTTAGAAAATATAAGAAAACTTGGAGCAAAAGCAGCTAATCTTGCAAAAGAGTTTAAGGTTGATGAGCTTTCTATTGTTTTTCCAAATGTGAATGATTATTATGAAGCAAGTAAGTGTTTGGTTGAAGGTGTAATTCTCTCATCTTATGATTTTGATAAATTTAAAACAAAAAAAGAAAATCACAAGCTAAAGCATGTTACAATTCTTTCAAAAAAGAATTTGAATGAAATTAAAAAAGGCATAAGGTTTGGAGAAACCGTATCAAAGTATGTTTGTTTAGCAAGAGATTTTGTTAATGACCCAGCAAATCATGCAACACCAGATGCTTTTGCTGATAGAATTGCAGAGATTTCTAAGAAGAACAAACTTAAGATAAAGATTTACAATGAAAAACAAATTAAGAAAATGGGAATGGGTTGTTTTTTAGGCGTTGCTCAAGGAACAAGAAAGGAGCCAAAGCTTGTTGTAATTGAATATAAAGGAACTAAGAAAAAAGATTTTTACGCTCTTGTTGGAAAAGGCATAACTTTTGATTCTGGTGGTATTTCACTTAAACCATCGCAGGGCATGCATGAAATGAAAGGAGATATGGCAGGAGGCGCAGCTGTTGCTTGTGCAATAAACGCAATTGCAGAATTAAGATTACCAGTTAACATTATTGCAGTGATTCCATGTGTTGAGAATATGCCTGGTGGAAATGCTATGAAGCCAGGAGATGTTTTAAAATCAATGTCTGGAAAAACAGTTGAAGTGATAAACACAGATGCTGAAGGAAGACTTGCACTTGCAGATGCCCTTTATTTTGTTGCAAGAAAAAAACCAAAAGCAATTATTGATATTGCAACACTTACTGGTGCTTGTGTTGTTGCTTTGGGTTATCATGTTGCAGGTTTAGTTGGAAATGATGATAAGTTAACAGATTTAATTTTTAAAGCAGGAGAAAAAACAAATGAAAAGGTTTGGAAGCTTCCTTTATACAAAGAATATTCAGAGGCAATTAAAAGTGATATAGCAGATATTAAGAACATTGGATATGATAATGGTGCTGCAGGATCACTTACAGCTGCAGCATTTTTAAAGGAATTTGTCGATGAAATACCATGGGCGCACATAGACATGGCTGGAACTTTTTGGTCAAAGGAAAATAAAGATTATTATAAAAAAGGTGCAACTGGTTGGGGTGTTAGGCTTTTTGTTGAATTGTTTAACTCACTTTCTGTAAAGAGCGCATAATACCATAATCCACATAATTAAATTTACTGGTGAGATAAAGCACAAAAAGCCAATTAATAAAGCATGCCATTTGCTTTTTTTAATGAATTTTATTATTTCATCCCCACCATCAGCAAACAAGTTAAATATCCTATTACCACTTTTCATCATGAATCACATCCTTTCTTCTTTGTGTTTTATACGGTTCTTCAGCTGGGTAACCTATTGGTAATATGGCTACTGGTATTGCATAATCTGGAGCTTTTATTATTTTTCTTATTTTTTCTTCATCAAATGCACCAATCCAAACACTTGAAAGCCCCAAATCAACAGCTGCAAGCTGTGAGTATGCTGCAGCAATTGTTGCATCTTGCACACAATAAAGTTCTTTTCCTCTTTTTCCATATTTTGATGCTCTTTTTTTGTTTGCAAGGAATATTAAAACAACTGGTGCTTCTGCAATGAAATCTTGGTTTAAGCTTGCTTGTGCAATTCTTTCTTTATTAAATGGATTTTTTACAACAACAATGTCATACGATTGCAAATTTCCAGCAGAGGGTGCAGATATTGCAGCTTCAATTATTTTCTTTAGTTTATCTTCTTCTATTTCTTTTTGTTTAAAGGAGCGAATAGAATGCCTATTTTTTAAAACATCAAAAAATTCCATGTAAAATTAAAAGCAATTGATTGATTTAAAGTTTTTTAAGTGGGGCCGCCGAGATTTGAATTCCCGGACCAATTTAAGTTCTTTTCCGTTGACGCTTTTCTTCTTAAGAAAAGGGTCACTCGGGACCACGTGCGCCCCAGGCACGCATCCTAGACCAAGTTGCCCAAACCCTTCTTTCCCAAGGCTTTCTTCGGAAGAAAGGGTTTGCTAGACCACGGCCCCACTTATTTCTTTATCATAAGTTTATTTCCATGCCAGGTGTATATTTCTCCTTCGTGTTTAAAATAAACATTGTTTCCCATAACAAGAAAATTGTGGTGTTCTAATCTGTCTTCTATTAATCTATAAAGATATGGTTTTACATATGTCACACCTTTTAAAGAAATTTCTTTACCTCCAATGTTTATTTTTTCATGCGCAGTTTTTTCTAATTGAGATTCAAAGAAACCAGATTCTATTGCTTCTCCCACTTCATGCACCCCCTAATTAATAGTTGTTTGTTTTGAATTTAAATTTTTCTCAACCTGCTTTTTTACCTTTAGCGCTGTTTTGGGACCAATTATTTCTGCTAATTTTTCTTGAGGAACTTTTTTGATATCTGAAATCTTTTTTATGCCAGCGCGATAAAGCTTTCTTGCTTTAACCCTTCCAATTCCTTCAAGCTGAAGAAGATTAAGCAATTCTTCTTTAATACCGTTTTTAACTCTTAAGCGCAATTTGTTAAGTGGCAAGAGCAATTCTTTTGCTTTCATAATCCTTGCTAATTCATAAGCAGAATAAAGAAGCCAGTCAGCAATGTATATTCTGTTTCTTAAGACACCTGGTGTTTCCTTATATTCCTCAAGTATTCTTGCTTCTGTTTTTTCATTTATCCAATCAAAAAGCATTAAAGCTGTTTTAAAAGCATTTATCCATGTCTCGTAATTTAAATCCCAAGGATTTGGCTCATCAAGCTCGTTTGCAAAATCAAGGTAAATCTTTTGAAAGTCGTTAAACTCTTTTGGTGAAACCTTAAGTAAAGGAAACATTTCTGTGCATGAGCAAATCGCATGCAACCAAAAGATTTCACTTTTTCTTTTTGTTTTTATTTTTTCAATTAACAAGTGAGCTGATTCTGGGTCAATGTAAAGCTCTGCAACTCTTTTCCCAATTTGGGTTGGAAGAATTTTATCTTTATGTTTTATCAAAAATCCATAATCGATTAGCAATTTTATGATTTTGTCAAGCTTTACCTCAATTCTTTTTATGTCTGAATATTGATATGCAAAAAATGTTTTTGAGAAAAAATTTAGCAAATTTTTCTTGTTTGAAATCTCTCCAGTTGCAATTAATCCAAGAACTTGCATTCTAAGAATTGGCTCAGCTGAAAGCTTTGAATAGATTTCTTCTGGCTCGCCCTTAACATACTTTTCAAAAATTTCATCTTTTTCTATTTCTGAGCGAGCAATCATTAAAGCTCTTCCTTCTTTGTCAAACTTTGGACGCCCAGCTCTTCCAAAAAACTGTTGAACTTCCAAAACAGGAATCCAATTGCTACCATATTCTGGAGAATATCTTTTTAAATCCCTTACAAGAACTGTGTGGCTTGGAAGATTGACACCAAAAGAATTATGGACAATAAAACCATTCGCAACAAAAAGGTGGTCATGGTTACCATTTGAGAGAACTATGTCATAAACTTTATCTGTGGTTGGAGCAACCTTATGTATTTCTTTTAATTTGCACCAGTATATATCACCTTCAAAATCTTCTTTTTTCCAAGTTCCTTTTAGGTTTTTCTTAAGCTTTGCATTACATATTGGGCATCTATCCCCAATGGCGTCTTTAATGCTCTTATTACCTTTAATTACATTTTTATACACCCATTTTCCTAAGCTATTTAGTTTCCATATTACATGCTTCCCCTTTCTTTTTCTTTCAATTAGTATGAAATGTGTATTTAATCTTCGTTCCTTTTTCCAAGGTACGAAACCAAGTTTCCTTCTAATTTCAGAAGAAGGCAATTCTTTTTCTTTTCCCAAAAGAGTTATTATTTTTAGCCTTTGTTTTCCCCACTTCTTTTGACTTGAATTCCTTCCAGTAAATATCTCAGTTGGTAAAGTATACCCACATTTTTTACAACTAACGCTTACAATATTGTTCTTAATTCTTTTTACTATTTTTTCTAATTCCTTTTGTTTTCTTTTTATGCCAAATCCTATCTGTTGATAAAACTTAAGTATGCTTTCTCTATGTTGAATGTACAGTTCGAAATTTTCTTTTGTTTCATATTTACGAGCTCCGATTTTTATTTCCCCACACTTTCTTTTCCTATAAGATGTGACAATCCCATATCTTAAAAGAGCTCTTTTCAAAGAGTGAATTAATTTAAATGAGTTACTTGAAAAGCTTATTCTTAACGTTTTCTTTTCTACACATCCATCTGTATCAAATAATCCCTGAATTAAATGTGCAAGAAATTCTTTTTTCGCCATTAAAAGTTTTTCATTTATGAATTTTTCTTCCCCCTTCACAACCCCACATCTCGCCAAAAACTCACGCAACCAATTCGATTTAGAAATAATCAATTCGGGAACACCATATGAACTATGCCTTTCTCTATAGTGTATTTTATACTTATTCAAGAGTTTCTTTATCCTATCAAATACTTCTTTATCTTCACCCACAATACAAGGGCTACCCTTTAAGATTAACTTATCATTATTTAATTCTGCGCCAGAATACCCATCTCCAAGCATAGCTCCGATGAAATAGAACACATCTTCGTTTGGTTCCAAGTCATCAAATGGAACTTTTTTATCTCTTAGAAAGTCACCCCATTTAACTGACATCCCTTCCATTCTGAGATTTCCTGCAAGTGCCACTTTATCTCCAGCTTCTACTTCACTAGCAGGTATTAAAAGCTTCTTTTTGCCCCTTTTTATTAATATTTTATGGTTCTTTGTTAGTGTTATTCTATCTCCAGATGTAGTAATTAATTCCACCATTTCTTTTGGAGCTTCAAGAATATTAACTTGTTTTGGATGAATTTGCAGAAGCTTATCTTTGCTTAATGCCCAAACAGAGTTATGCTTCATTTCTGATACTTTAACATTTTTCATCCCATTCCAAATCTCAACAGAAGCGTCAAGACAAAGAGTTGGAGTTGCAGCTATTAATTTAATTAGTCCTTGTTTAAATGCTTCTTCAATCATCCTTTGCTGTTTTCCAACAAGCCCTGCATGATGAAAAGCAACACCATGTTTTACACATTCACTTAAAACTTCACATTGTTTTGTTGGAGATTCTAAAACATGTAATATCTCATCACTTATTTTTTGAAGTTTTTCTTTTTCTTCTTTTGTCAAATATCTTTCAACAACTGTTTTTGCATTTTTTGCAACAGCTTCCGCATTTCTTCTGCTTGAAAGAAAAATCAGTATTTGTTTTTTCATGTTTAAAGTATCTTTTATTATTTGATGCTCTGGTATTTTTGCTTCTGGCAAATCAATAGTTTTATCTTCAAAGTAAAGTTTGCCATCAAGATAAACTCCATATTCAAGTTCAACTGGACGATAATTGCTTTTCACAAGATTTGCATTTAACCATTCTGCTAACTCTTTTGCATTTTGAATTGTTGCAGAGAGCGCAATTATTTGTGCATTTTTACAAAATTCTTTTAGTCTTGTTATTAATATTTCAAGAGTGGGTCCTCTGTCTGGTTGGTCTAAAACATGAATTTCATCTATTACAATAGTGTTAATCTCATGTAGCCATGGTACATTGTGTCTTATCAAAGAATCAAGCTTTTCATTTGAGCAAACAATAATGTCTGCTTTTTGAAGCCATGGGTCACTTGAGTCATAGTCTCCAATTGAAAGCATTATGTTTAGAAAAGGATACTTTTCTTTGAACTCATTATATTTCTCAGAAGCAAGAGATTTTAAAGGTGTTAAATAAATTGCTTTCCCACCTTTTTCAAGAATGTTTTTAACACATGCTATTTCAGCAATTAGTGTTTTACCAGATGCTGTTGGGCTTGCAACAACAAGATTTTTACCATCTAACAAACCCTTTTTTATTGCAAGCTCCTGTGGTGGAGTAAACTTATCAATAGTTAATTTTTCAAATAGCTCTTTTGGTATTTTATCTTTTATATCAATTGGCTTCATCTTTGCATGAAAATGATTCTTGTTTTTTAAACTTTAGCAAACTCAGAAAGTCTTTTTATAGCAAGAATTTTTTCTTTTTTTCCAATTTTTGCATTTTCAATTGCATCTCTTAGGATTTCAATACTTTTATCATAAATTGGTTTGTCGACAGGAAAAGGAATCCCGTCCTTTCCACCATGAGCAAAAGAATATTTAACAGGGTCTTTCCAGCTTGCTTTTGTTCCGTATATTAAATCACTTATTAGAGTTAGGCTGCGAATTGTTTTTGGACCAACACCCTTTATTGAAATCAACTCCTCATAATCTCTTGGCTGTAGCTCATATGCAAGTTTTATTATTTTCATTGCACGCGGAGTCAAGTCTTTTTTTAAAATCCCATGTCGTTTTGGAAGTGTTAAGATGTTTTTGCTTTTAACTAAATCAAGAGTCGCTTTTCTTGTTTCTTTGCTTTCTTTTGCAGTTAAATTAAGCACTTTTTCTTTTTTTAAATCACAAACAATTGCGCTATGTGGCTCTTCAACAAAGGTATTTACATTTTCTGAAAGCCAATGGTAACGCCGAGCCCAAGAATCACTCATTCCTTGCTGAACTACTGCCCACTTTCCTTTTTCTGTGAAAATGAAATTGTGATGATAAAGTTGAAATCCATCTTGAATAAGAGAGTTGTCGACTTTTGCAGAAAGTTTTGATGCTCTTTTTAGCTCTTCAATCTTCTTTGTTGACAAATTGAATTCTGTGTTTTCAATCTCCATGGGTGTTTTTCTGCTTGTTGCTCCCTTTCCACCGCAGACTTGTATGCCAAGGTTTTTTTCATTAAGAGAAACTTTTAAAGCACCCAAAACTGTGGTGGTTAATCCTGAAGAGTGCCAGTCAAATCCAAGAACACAACCAAATGCTTGAAACCAAAATGGATTTGCTAATCTTCTTAAAAATTCATCAGCACCATATTCATCAATTATAATTTCTGATATTTCTCCAGAAAGCTTTGTCATTCTATCAAAAAGCCAACGTGGTGCTTTTCCATAGTGCAAAGGTAAATTAGCTATGCCGGTTTTCATTCTACCACGTTACATGCTTAAAGTAAATCTCAACTGGCTTTTTGTATTTCTTTCCAAGTGTTTTTATTTCCTTAATTTTTTCAAGCCAAAATTTTTTATCAAGTTTTTTGTACTTTTCAACTAACTGTGGAAAATGTTCTTTAAGTGTTGAAAAAATCTCTTGCTTTGCAGCGTTGATGTTTAAATCTTCAAACATCAAAACATCAACATAAGGCGCGACTTTTTTAACAACATCTTCTAAATTAACAAGATAAGGAAAAATTGGCGCTATAAAAGCATAAGTTGAAAACCCCTCTTGCTTTAGTTTCTTTAGTGCTTTTAATCTTCTTTCTGAACTTGGTGATTTTGGCTCCCAAATTTTTCTAATTTTTTCATCAAATGTAGTGATAGTTAATCCAATTTCAATATTTTTAAATCTTTTAAAAACATCAATGTCACGTAAAACCAAATCTGATTTTGTTAAAATAACAACATACATATTTGGATTTAAATTTTGCAATATCTTTCTTGTTAGTCTATATTTTCTCTCAATTGGTTGGTATGGGTCACATACTGTGGAGAAAATAACAACACCTTTCTTGGTTTTACTTTCTTTTGCAGCAAGCTCTGGAGCGTTTACTTTTACATCAACGAACTCTCCCCACTTGTCTTTTGTGTTTCTCCACCTACATACAAATCTTGCGTAACAATATCTACATGCATGTTCGCATCCAACATAAGGATTAATCACCCAATCTGCATCAGGAATATTTGTTTTCTGGATAATTCTTTTTGCTTTTATTTCTCTTATTTTCATAATCACCATGCAATATTAACTGTTTTTTATCTTTTCTAGGTATTGTCCAATATTTCCACTTTATCTCAAGAAATGTTAGTTCGATAAAACACATTCTTCAATTGGCTTATCAAATCTCAATCTTTTAAAGCTTGGAGCGCGAAGCTCAAGCTTTGGGGTTATTTCCATAGCTTCAATTTCTGCAACAAGCTTTGGCTTCACCCATTTAACTTTATACTTTGCTTCGTAATCTTTCCATTTCTCAAAACTTCTTTTTACAGGACAATTTTTTGTAACTATTTTTTCAAGCAACGATTTTATTTGTTTTAAATCATTTTCTTTCCAGCCTGTTCCAACTCTGCCTATGTGAATTAATTCGTTGTCCTTATATGCCCCAAGAACTAAAGCCCCAAATGTGTTTTTTCTTTTTCCCTTTCCTTCTGTGTACCCTATTACTATGGCATCAATTGTTTCCTTTGCTTTTATCTTAAGCCAATTTGAAGAACGAACTCCTTGCTCGTAAACAGAATTTTTCTTTTTTGCCACAACTCCCTCAAACCCTTTTTTAACTGCTTCTTTGAAAAAGTTTTTTCCAAACTCTTCGATGTAATCAATTACAAACGCATATTCGTAGTCTTTTACTGTTTCTCTTAAGATTTTTTTTCTTTTCATTAAAGGTAAATTCATAAGATTTTTTCCGTCTTTTTTAAGAATGTCAAAGATAACGAATGTTGCTGGCATTGTTTTAGAAAGTATTTCTATCTTTGCTTTTCTTGTTGTTTGCTCTCTTGTGGCAAGTTGGTAAAAATCAGGGATTCCTTTATCATTAAATACAACTATTTCTCCGTCAAGAATACAATTTGATTTAACATGCTTTGGCAAATCCTTTAGTTCTGGATACCTGCTTGTAAAATTTTTACCCCTTCTGTTTATAAGCTTTAAACTTTTGTTTTCAATGTAAGCAATTGTTCTAGTCCCATCGAGTTTTAATTCAAATATCCATTCTTTAGAATTAAAAGGTTTTCCAGTTTTGCAAAGCATTGGTTTTATCATTTTTTCTTTTTAATGCTTGCTTTAAGTGCTTCCATAAGTTCTTTTGCTTTTTCTATTTTCTCTTTGGGCATTGATATTTTTTTGCCTTTTAGTTTTGCTTTTATTATCTCCTTTAGTGCTTCAGCATACCTATCTTTAAATTTCTTGATGTCAAACTTTGAACTTTGTGATTTAACAAGAGCTATTGCAAGTTTTTCTTCTTCTTTTGTGTACCTTGCTTTTTTCTTTAACTCTTCTATTTCATTCATATCTCTTATTTCGTACGAATAATGAAGTGTGTGCATAAGCAATCCTTTCTTGTAAGAGTATATTGCAACAATGTACTCTTTATTTCTTAGAACGAATCTCGCTATTGCAACTTTTCCAAGAGTTGCTAAAACATTTTTTAGAAGGAAGAATGCTTTTTCTCCACCTTTTTGCGGCGCAAGGTAATATGGTTTATCATAATAAATTGGGTCAATTTCTCCGCTATTTACAAACTGTACTATCTCTATATTGCTTGTTGTTTTAAGTTTTGCAGCTTCAAGCTCTTCTTTTGTTATAACAACATACTGGTCTTTTGCTATTTCAAACCCCTTTACAACATCTTCCCAAGCCACTTCTTCTTTGTCTGTTGGACACCATCTTTTGTGTTCTAAAGGAGTTTTACATGTTTTGTGAAGTTCTCTAAATGATATTGCTTTTGGTTCAACAGCTGGATAAACAGCAACAGGAATATTTACAAGTCCAAGAGATAACGAACCTTTCCATATCGCTTTAATAGTATCACCCATTTTTACTAATATCTTATAATTTATAAATAATTGTAGAGTTTCATTATACATGGAAGCAATACAACAAGCTGTTATCTTTAATGAAAAGGACCAGTTTTTGGTTTTAAAATATTCTGGTGTTTATGGTCCAAAGGTGAAAGGTAAATGGACTTTTCCATCAGGGAGATTAGAGAAAAATGAAAACTATGAGGATGCTTTAAAAAGAGAGGTAAAAGAAGAGACAGGCTTAGATATTGACATTGTTTATCAATTTTTTTCAAGTATTATAACAACTGTTGATGGTGAAAAGGTTTTAACTGTTGTTTATTTGTGCAGGCCAAAGGGAAAAAAGATTAAGCTTTGCAAGGAACATACAGATTACAAATGGGTTTCTTTAAAGGATTTAAAGAAAATGAAATTGATAAACCCTGTTATGATTGAAATTGCTGAAAAAGCAATGATGCTTCTTGGTGGTGGAAGTGAGGCTTAAGAAAATAATTGAAAAACCAATCAAGAAAGATGAATTAGAGAGAATAAAGTGGCTACAGCAAGGGCTTATTGCTCTTGATGAAAAGGCAAGAAAGGCTGCTCTTGAAAGAGATTTAGAATTTATGGAGAAAAAAGGAAAATTTATGACGCCAGAGGAATTTCATTCAATTCTTTTTTCTAGAAAAGTAAAAAAGCAGCTTATCCCAAAAGATTACAAAAGAGAGATTGAAAGATATCATGATATGCTTGTTTCTAACATAGCAGAGATTTTGGATATTGAAGAATTAAAAGATGCTGAAATTGGAAGAATGCTTGGCATTCCTGCTGCAAAAGAGGGTTTGTTTGAATTAAAAAAGAAAGGGAAGGTAATTGGTTTTGTCCATTTTGATGAAAAAAAGAAGAAGATTGACTTCATAGAAAGAATTGATGATTTGCCAAAAGAATTTAAGAAAAGACTGAAGAGAAAATGAAAGTGAACATCAAGAAGTTTTATAGGATTTCTGAGGACTTTAAAAGATATCTGGTAAGCGATAAAAAAAGATTTAATTCTCTCAAGAAGTTATATCAGTCAAACAAGAAATACTTTGGAAAGAAAATATTAGACATAGCCTGTGGCGGTGGAGTTTTAGGGTTTATACTTGAACAAAAGGGACATTCATACGTCGGTATTGATATCAATCCTGATATGATTAACAGCGCAAAGAGGTATGCGAGAGAAATAAAATCAAAAAACAAATTTATCATTGGAGATGTAACTAAAAAGAAAATCGCTGGAAAGTTTGACACCATCACTTTTCTTGGAAATTCTTTGGCACATTTTACCACATTTGATTTCGTGGATTTACTTGAAAACATTGAAAGCAATACTCATAAGGGGACATATTTTATCATAGATTACAGAGATGTTGTTACAATTTTGTTTGAGAAAAAGTGGAAAGAGAGAATGATTGAGAAAAAAAGGGGTGAAAAAGTGCTTAGCGTAACAAAAGGATTTGATTCCAAAAAAGGAGAGATAATCAAAGAAGTATTTAATGAAGCTCAAAAAAAGAAAGTTAAATTCGTTCATGCAGTTTGGGCACCTTTTATACTTGAGCCAATTATGAATCTATCTGGCTGGAAACTTGTAAAAAGAAAGCCAGCACCTTATTGGCAGGGCTGGCTTGAAGTTTATAAAAAGAGGTGAAAAAGATGAACAAAGTTAAAATTCTTATTGAAGGATATGCTAAGGAAACTGATAATGGGTGGAAAGCCAATTCATCCGTTACTTTAATTATTAGCAATGGCAAAAAGATGATTGCTGATCCAGGTTGTAACAGAGAGAAATTAATAGAATCATTAAAAAAAGAAGGGTTGAGTGTGGATGATATAGATTACGTGCTTTTGACACATGGACATCCAGACCATACAGTTCTCGCTGGTATATTTAAAAACGCCAAGATAATCGATGAACTTTATGTGTATGACAAGGATTTAATTTCACAGCACAATGGGGTTGTTCCAGGAACTGATGTAAGGGTAATTCGTACACCCGGACATAAAGAAGAACACTGCTCATTTGTGATTCCTACACCAGAAGGAACTTATGTTGTAGCAGGAGATGTTTTTTGGTGGACTGAGGACCAGAAACAAGAAGTAGATATTAATAAACCAGACAATGACCCCGAACACACAAATATGGAAAAACTAATTGCTTCCCGCAAAAAAATCTTGGAGATAGCTGATTTTGTAATTCCAGGACATGGGAAGGTGTTTAAGACGAATCGATAACCTTAAATATCAGTTGATATTTTAAAATATCATATGATACCGATGGATATCAAACGAAAGATAAAGGAATTCTTTTTCATGAACCCAACAGCAAAAATGAGGGTTAGACAGCTTGAAAGAGTTTTAGGGTTATCTTTGCCGTCTGTTATTCGATATTGTAAAGAGTTAAGTAAAGAAGGAATTCTGAAAACACTTATAATTGGAAATGTTAAATTTTATACTGCTGATAGAAGCAATGAAATATTTTTACTTGAAAAGAGAATTTTTAATTTAAAACAAATTTATATTTCAGGTTTGATAAAGTATCTACGCGAAGAGTTAAGTAATCCAACTGTTGTTTTATTTGGTTCATATTCCAAAGGCGAGGATGTTGAAGATAGTGATATTGATATTTACATTGAAACTTTGTCGAAGAAGAAGTTAAATACTAAGAAATTTGAAAAGATATTACAGAGAAAAATACAAATATTTAGATTTAAAAACATCAAGCAAATACCTAATAAAAAATTAGCTGATAATATAATAAATGGAATAACCTTAAACGGGTTTTTGAGGGTATTTGAATGAAAGAGGCATCATGGCAAGATTGTATTGAAAGCGGGAATGGGAGGCAAGTAACTCCAGATGTTGTTAGGGCTGAATCACTTATCGAAGTCTCTAATGATAGGATATTAAATATTCAAGATTTGAATGAAAAGAATTGTAACTTTGTTTTTGAAGATTATTACACTTCTATACTTGAATTGATTCAAGCTATAGCTCTTATGAAGGGTTTTAAAGTATCCAATCACATCTGCTTGGGTTTTTTCCTCAGAGATTTCTTAAAAAGGGAAGATTTATTTTATATATTTGATGATTTAAGATATAAGAGGAACATGCTTACTTACTATGGAAAGAAGATGGAGTTTCAAGTATGCAAAGATGCTATAAGCAAATGTAAGGATTTGATTAAAGAACTTAAAAATATTATAGGGTGAAAAAATGAGTGTTTGGATTGGTGAAGATGTCGCAAGATATATTGAACAACCTCCAGAAATTAAAATTAATCCAAATGGTGTTGATTTAAAGATTTCTGAGATTTGGAAGCTTCCAGAAGAAGGGGTTGTAACAATAAATGGTAAGATAAGAGAAATTAAACCAGAGAAAATAAAAATCGAGCCAGCGGACGATGGTTTTTATTATCTTCCAAAAGGCACATACGAAATTAGAATTGCAAATAAGGTAACTATTCCAAAGAATGCTGTTGGACTTTTGCTTCCTCGCTCAACTTTTAACAGACTTGGTGTTATAAAATCGGAAAGCGCAATTTGGGATTCTGGATATTCTGGTTATGGCACTCAAACTGTTAGAGTTACTGTTAATGAACTTCGCGTTCACAAAGATGAATTTTGGTTCCAGATGATTTTTTTAGATACAAAAGGAGAAGTTAATCAATTATATGAAGGACATTGGCAGGGAGAAAAGCCAGTTTAAAATTTTAATTCAGAAGATCCTATATTGTGAGTAGTATGGCTTAAGGTGTTTTGCCAAATTGCACTTGCTGAGAGTGGAATTTCTCCTGAACTCTTCTTTCTTGCAAGAGTTGGTGTTTCCCTTTTAACTATTTTATCTGGAATAGCTCCGATGAGTTGGAGGAAAATGGAATTGAACATCAAGTCTCAGGGAAATTCCTCAAGAGAATTGAGTTTGAAAAGGACGAAGAGTAGAAAAAATGGAAAAAAAGAAAAGGCATCCCCTCTAAGCTAAATAGAAGAGGGTTTGCTTTCTTATTTGGATGATTTAGCAGGAGAAGGATTCTAACATAAAATTTATAAATATGTTCGTAATCATTATGTTTATGGTCATAATTAATAGAACTAGGGAAAAACGGCAGATTGAGAAACTTGGAGATTGGGTTTGGATTTGTGGTAGGCGAAAAACAGGAAAAACGTTTTTTGTTAAGAATTTCATTAACTACGACGAATATTTCTTTGTAAATAGAGATAGAACTATTTTGAGAAATAACAACAAGCTTTCATATCATGCATTTTTTGAATTGTTCAAGGAATTGATAAAAACAAAAAGGGTTGTGATAGATGAATTTCATAGACTCCCGCAGGAATTTTTTGATTACCTCCACGCCTCTAAGCAAGGTAAATTGATAGCAATTTCGTCAACTTTATGGTTCTCAAAGAAGCTCCTTGGTAAGGGCTCACCTCTAGTTGGGTTGTTTTCTTTAATGGTGTTTGGTTTAATTGATGAACTCGACGTGATAAATTCGTTAAAAAATCTTAAACTGGATAAGAAAGAGCTTGTTGAGGCAGCAACTTATCTAAGAGAACCAATAATCGCGTTTAACTACAAACCAAAGATAAGAAAATGGCTTGCTTTGTTCCTTGATGCGAATAAATTAGCCATCAATGAGATCATAGGCGAGATTTTTAGCGAAGAGGAAAGGCGCCTTTCTTTAACCTACGAAGGTATTTTGAGAGCCATAGCAAGCGGTAAAAATGGAAGTAGTGAAATTTCTAGTTATCTTTTTTCGAGGGGGCTCATAAAAAAGGATAATCCCGGTCTAATCCAAAGATACTTAGACGTACTTGTAAAAATCGGTCTGATAGAAAGGGTGAACGTATTTAATAAGAAAAAGTTTGCGTACAAAAATATTTCACCTTTGTTTGATTTACATTTCTACCTTGATGAAAAATACGCTTATGCTGAAAACTTTGTTCCTTGCAAGTTTATCAAAAATGTTATCGATGAAAAGATCCCATTTCATATTGAAAATTTCTTTGAGAATTTGATCGCAAAAAAATTAGGATTAAAAAAAGTTATAATTGAAGACCCTCAAATCGATATTGCTCTTACGAGATTCAAGAGACTAGACTTAGTGGCAGAGGTAAAATGGAAGAATAAAATAACCAAGAAGGATTTACGTACAATAGAGGAGAGGTTAAATAAATTTGATTGCAGAAAGCTACTAATTGTTATAGATAAAAAGAGAATTAGGGGTGTAAAACTGAAGGGTATCCAAATCGTGGATATTAATGATTTAATTTCAAAAAATTTATAGGGGATACGAGTGGGAGTTAAGATAACATATTTCGTACATGGCACAACACCAGATAACTTGAATAGTATAGCGTCTGGATGGTCTAATGTGGGTCTATCTGAGCTTGGAATTAAGCAATCTGAAGAGTTAAGAAGGTTGATAAAGGATAAAAAATTTGATGCTGTTTTTTCCTCGGATCTTAAAAGAGCGGTTCAGACAGCTGAGATCGTTTTTGGAAAAGTAATAAAGGATAAAAGATTAAGGGAAATTAACTTTGGGGACCTCACTGGTTCTGACTTTAAAGAAATAGAAAAAAGGATGGAGGAATTTATTGAAAAACCTTTTCCAAATGGTGAGTGCTATAAAGACGTTGAAAGGAGGATTAGAGATTTTCTCAATGAAGCTTTAGAAAAATACGACGGGAAACACATCGCAATTGTGGCCCATCAGGCTCCACAACTTGCATTAGAAGTTATAACAAAAGGAAAACTTGGGAACAGGCAATAAAAGAAGATTGGCGAAAGAAGGGTGAATGGAAACCAGGGTGGGGTTATTTTTATTCCCGAACATTTTAAAAAGCGCATCACCTTTGTTTAAAACATGAACAAAGAAGTGGAAATAAAATTTAAAGTGGGTGCTGAGCTCAAAAAGAAATTAAGTAAATTTAAACTCAAGCCCTACAAGGAAGAAGACGAATATTTTCTCACAAAAAAGATGTTTGATGAAGATACTTATTTGCGCTTTAGAAAGAAAAATGGAAAAATATTTCTTCAGCTTAAGGACATACTTTTGCAAAGCTTTGATTCAAAAGATGTTTATAAAGCAAAAGAGTATTCAACAGAGATAACAAAAGAACAATATAAAGTTATGAAAAATATGTTTAGCAAAATATTTCCAATTAAATCAAAGGTTGTAAAGATTAGATATAAGGGGTTTTTAGATGGCTGCAAGATATGTTATGATAAAGTTAAAGGAATTGGCGAATATTTAGAAATAGAAGGACCAAGAAAGCAAATACTTAAAGTTTGTAAAAAGCTTGGCTTGAATTTAAAAAATAGATACAAAGGCAAAGGTTACGCAAAGATGGCTTTAAAATTAAGATAACATCTCTAAAAGGTATGCTAATGAACTTGGAAGTGTTCTTGTTTGATGATTTTTCACTGCATGGATGACTCCTTTAAATAAATGGGGAACATCTTCTTTTGGTATTTTTATAAGCGGATAATAATCTGTGTTATTCAATGAAATTTTCTTGCCTTTTGTTTGATAAGTAGAATATATCCAAAGATGATTTTGAGAATCAATTACAGGCATAAAATGAGCATCAGTAGAACACATAAGTCCAAAAGGATATCCTTCAGATGAATGATTCTCACAGACAATATTGCATTTTTTGAACTGAATTTCAAAGAAGTTGTAATCTTCATAATTTGATTTCTTTGGCTCAACATTAAGTAATTCTCTCCAATTTTTTATTTCTTCAAATTCAATTCTTGTTTGCACTGAGTATTTCAAAGGAATTATAGCAAGAGTTAGCCATTCGCCATAATCTAACTTAGTTGAATTTTCTGGCAATTCTCCGAACAAAGGATATGTGCCATCTATTGTTTTTTGTTTAAATACTGGGTGAAGATTTAATTGGATAATGCACACATCTCCATGTATATCGCCGTAAATGTATGTTTTTAACTCATGTTCTTCTGAAAACCAAGAATATGCTTTATGCCGAGTTTCAAAATCTTTCATTAAACAATACGCTGCAATAACTCCATCAAGTTCAAGTTGAGAGATTTTGAATTTTCTCATTAATTCTTTTTGTTCATCTTTTGAAAACAATATGTCTGTTGCTTCTCCACAAATAAGAAAATAATCATCTGATAAATTTGCTTTATTTTTATGCTTTAATCTTTCAACTGCTCTTTTTCTTTCTCCTGTAAGGTTTTCACTCAATTCTTCTAAGTCATCTTCATATATCACTGTCATTGGAATTGTTCTTTCTATTTCTTTCCAATTTTCATTAATCTTACTTATAACATTACTCCTTTTTAGAAACTCAAGCCCTATGTCTGTTACACCAATCATTTTATTACCCCTTTTAGATAACAAAAATATCTTATTTAATTATTTCGAATTTAACTTTTCATTTAGCTTGTTTTTGGCGTATGAACAAAAAGTTTATAAAATATGAACAATTTGTTTTTATTTCATGAACATAAATAAACTTTTTTCAACAAAAGAAAGAGAAAAAATCTTACGTTATGTGTTAATTAAAAGAAAAAGTTTTAGAGTAACCACTATTGCTAAAAGTTTAAACATAAGTAAAGGGCTTGTTTCTCAATTTCTGGATTATCTTTACAAGTTAAATGTTTTGAAAAAGCAAGGTCCTTTATATAGTGTTAACTTTGATTTCGGATTAACAAAAGCAATAAAAATTTTACTTAATGTCTCTTTAATTGATGTTAGGATATTTAAAAAAATACCAAACATTCTTGGTGTTGGGCTTTATGGAAGTTGGGCAAAAGGCACAAATGATGTAACAAGCGATGTTGATATTTGGATTAAGCTTAAAAAACCAGTCAATGAAAAGTATATTGCAGAAATAGAACAAAAGTTAAGAGAAAGAACCATGCATGATGTTAGTATTCTTTCGCTTTATCCAGAAAAATTAAAAAGGATAAAAAAAGAAGAAATAGAGCTATACAATTCTTTATTATACAACTCAATAGTTTTATGGGGTGAAGGTATTGATTAACTATCTTGATTGTTTAAGAGAAGGTTTATTGAAACAGATAAGACCATCTAAGTATAATGCAGAAAGAAGTATTGAAAAAGCAAGGAAAATGTTAAAAGAAGCTAAAGAAAATTTTAAAAACAAATGTTATGGAAGCGCTGTGATAATGGCTTATCTTTCTATGCTAAATGCTGCTAAAGCCGTGCTGTGGAAAGATGGATTTAAAGAAAGAAGTCATATTTGTGTAGCAAGGTATCTCGAAGAAAAATACGTTAAAAGAAAAAAACTTGATATGAGTTTTATTAGTTTATTTGAAAGGTTTAGACATCTTAGGCATGAAGAGCAATACGAACTTTCTTACTTTGCAACAGAAACCGATGCTAAAGAAATTTTAATCTATGCTCCAAAATTTATAAAAGAGATGGAGAGGTTAATTAAACAATGAAAGTCATTGGACTTTGTGGAAAGCTTGCAAGCGGGAAAGACACTTTTGCAGATTACTTAGTTAGAAGACATGGTTTTTCAAAGATAACAATGAGCGATATAATAATCAAAGAAATGGAGTCTCAAGGAATTAAAGATATAGACAGGCAAAAGATTCAACAATTCTCAAAAGAGATGAAAGAAAAATATGGAAACGACATCTGGGCAAAAGCATGTATTGAATATGCAAGAAAAAATAGGCTTAGGCGTGTTGTAATTTCTGGTATAAGAGATAGTGCAGAGCTTGAATTCTTTAGAACACTTGGCGATGATTTTAAACTTGTTTGCATAAAAGCAGATAGGGAGATAAGGTTTAAAAGAGTGAAGCAAAGAAAAAGCTTAAAGGATGTTGAAACCTTTGCTGATTTCATAAAACAAGAAGTAGATGAAGGAAAGCTTTATGATTTGTATGACAAATGTGAGGAAGTAGCTGATTATGTTATAAATAACAATGGGCTTTTAATAGGGCTTTATGCAGCTGCTGAAGAACTTCTTAAGAAACTAGGGTGGTAATTAAAACAAGCTTGTTGCTAATATGATTATTCCAATAACTAAGCTTGTTAATAAGAGCATTACAGAAATTCTCACAATTTTAACAAGCGGCTTTAAAAGCTCTCCAAGATTTTGAATCTCAGATGCATATGCTTTAATCACATTTGATTCGCTTTTTAATGTGTTTTCAAGGTTTTTTAAATAGTTTGTAAGTGTTGGCGGATTTTGGAACTCTCTATAAAATAATCCTTTTTGTCTTCCCTCAAGTGTTTGCGGCTTAATAAATATTAAAATAAGTGCAACAGTGATTAGTGAAAACATTACCATGAGAAATACCCCAATTCTTATGATTAAATTTTGTGGGAAATCTTTTAATAAACCACTTAAGGTTAAACTAAGAAGCAAGCCGCTGATAACAAGAATTACATTAGATTTTTGATAGTACTTGTCTATTGCATTTAGCTGTAATTTTATAACATCTCTTAATACTGGTATTTTCTCTGAAGGTTTCATAGTTAACTTTATTAATCAATAAATTAAAAAGCTTATTCTTCTTTTAGAGATTGTGGGGCTGTAGTTCAGCTTGGTTAGAACGCCAGCTTCGGGGCACCTTTCTTTGGAAAAGAAAGCTGCACCAAAGAAAGATGATGGAAAAGCTGGAGGTCAGCGGTTCAAATCCGCTCAGCCCCACTCAATTAATTGAAATAGAACCTTTTATCCATTTGTTTCCTTTTTTTCCTTTAAAGTATAAAACGCCATTTTCGAACTTTTTAATTACAACTTCATCAAACATTTCGCTTTTAATCTCACGCTTTCCATCAAATAATACAACCATTCTTTTTTTCCTTTCTTCAGCTGCAAAGTAAAAAACTCCATCACTACTGTTTAAATCCCATATATCATCGTACAAGCTACTTCTCATTTCTTCGCTGCCCAATTTAGCGATTCTTGCTTTACCTTTATCCCAAATTGCAATGCAAACAACCCCATTGTTAACTTCAGAAACATATACCCCATCGTAAGCACCACTAACAGCCATTGTTTTCAAATTAACTACACGCAAACCATTATTTTCAACAATCGCATAATCCTGATATTCTTCTTTTATTTTATAAATTCCGCGAGTATTTGGAAATATGAATCCCACGCCATTATGGTTCATCACCTTATACCAATCTCCAAACCTCTTTAGCTCCAAATACTCATAAACATCTTTTCCGTCTGAAATTATCTTCTTATCCCTATCAATTTTCCAGCCTTCTATCAAATCTTCTAACTCTCCTGTTTCTTCTTCAAGTAAAGCGTTAATATTCAACATACCACCTTTTTTATCTACTTAAAAGTAGTATTTTCTTATAAAT
>JAGGWW010000020.1 GCA_021163365.1 Nanobdellota archaeon | reverse complement strand
TCAAAGTTGTACAAGATTCTGTCAGCCTTGTACAACCTAACCTTCCCGCAATTAAATTCTTCATCAACCCGCCTAATATGGAAGCCCGCCCTATTATCTAAAATTCTAAGTAAATCTTCATCAACATCATCGGTAACAACCAAATATCCAGCAGAATCCTTAATTACATTTATGAAGAAATCATCTTCAACAATTTGTTCAAGCCCACTTCCTTGAAGTTTTTCATTTAATTCAGAGAGATTTGTTGAAAACAAATCTCTTATTAGCTTGGCAGCCATCTTAGCTGAAATAGAATCTTTAAACTGCCAACCTATTTCTAGCAAGATAGTTATATATAAGTCGTCGTTGATGTTTAGCTGGGATTCTATTTCTTTAATGTCTGGCATTGTTATCCCTATATAGTTATACTACAAATAGCAATAAAAGTTTTGCTAAATTAAATAAATAATTAAATCCTTAAAATATTGTGAAAAACTTAGGCATAAAAGACATCCTAAGAATTGTGATAACACTAATTATAACACTCTTAGTTGGAGTCTTTGTAGCACCAGTTGCAATTTGGGTATTCATTCTTGCGCTGTGCGTATTGATATACACACTTGCTCTTGAAATAGCAAAGTATTACATTGGAATCAAAAACCTAAAGAAAAAATCTTTTGAGCCAGCTATCCTAGATGAATTATAATCCAATCTTCTTTATTATTATATTTTAACAAATGCAAAGCACCACAGGATTCGCAAAAGAATTTCCTTTCACCTGTTTTCTTATTAACAAGAATATAAGTTGAAAACCGACCACAACCAGGACAACGTGGGATTATTGTTAAATCACTTAACATTTATCCTACACCTAATATCACCCACATATGTGTAAGCTTAAAAACTTTTCTATATACCAAAAAGATAAAAAAACAAAAGTCCTTCAATATTAAAAATGCCAAACTATCCAACACACATACTATCTGGAGCAATAGCAAGCTTTGTGCTTGCTTTTGTTTTATTTAAAACAGGGTTCACAAACCCATTAGTTTTAACAGTTGGTTTTATACTTGGTGTAATAGCATCAGAATTTCCGGACATAGATCAAAAAAACTCAATACCAAGAAAAGTTTTAAGAACATATTTTCCAGCTCTTGTAATAATTGCCTTTGTTTATCTTTTCTTTAAATTAAGGGTTTGGACAAAAGACATTCTTTATTTAATAGGTTTTGTAGCAATACCCGTTATAATTATATTAACTTATGAAAAATTCATTCCAAGACATAGAGGAGCAATACATAAACTTCCTGGGCTAATCATGATTTCCATAACAACACTACCCATTGGAATACTTTTAAATGCAAACCTAAGTATTTTCTTAATCCTTGAACTTTTTGTTTTCATTGGGTTTAGCACACACATCCTTTTGGACAATATTCTTTAATTTCTCTTTCTTAAACCTCTTCAAAAAATTACTATCTTCTTCTAGTCTTATAAAAACAGATAGAATATGTTTGCACAACCCAGACTTTATGCTGTGCCAATGACAATCGCAATTCCAAGATTTTGGGAATTCCTTTTCGCTAAAATAAATAACAGAATGCTTTGTTTTATAATAAGGGTCAGTCACAGTAAAACCAATGTGGCGAGGAGTTATATAATCAACCTTAACAAACTTAGATATCCTTCTTGCATGCAACAACCTATTCCTACTTATATTGCAATCTTTAAAATCAGGAAAAACTATTTTCATCATAAAACTGTTTTTCCCCAAAGCACAACAAAAGCAAGCCCAAGTGAAACAGCAATAAATACTTTTTCAAAAACACCCAAATATTTAACAAGGGACATCCAAACTAAAGATATGCCAGCACATGCACCAATTATTGAATTAACAACCTTTGATAGCATTTTAAAGCCTCCTAATGCCAAGCTCCTTGAAAACATCTTCTTCCTTAAGCTCTTCAACCACTTTTTTAATCTTTTGAATAATTTCATCTTCTGGGTAAACCTTTCTTTTTCTTTTAATGCCATTTTCTAATTGCTTAAACTCTTCTTCTTCCATCATCTTTTCTATGTAATCTGTTTTAACACCAGCACCTTTTAAAGCATTCACCATCTCTCTTAATGTGTATCCTCTTTTTAATCCAAGCTTAATAAATGCTCTTAAATCCTCTATTCTTTCTCTAACATGTGTAATTCTCTTAATATGTCTATAGTAAATATATCCAACAACAGCAATCCCAAAAACCACTAACAAACCTGTAAGAATTGGTGTTATATCATAAACCTCGACCTCAACTCTTGGGCAATCATTTGGACACGTAATTGATGTTTCTCCAAGTTCACATATGCCATTGCCACAGAAAACAACACCTTTCTTTGGCAAAACAGTCATAAAGTTTGTTGAAGATTCAAACTCTCCTGGATAAGTCCAAACAGAAATAATCTCATGATTTCCGGCTTGCTTTGGAGTAATTGTATAAACAAGAACAACCTGTCTTAATCCAAGCCCGTCTTCAAATCTCCAGTGAAATGCTTCCCTTTCTTTTCCAAGATAAGTTAATGTTTTAAAATCATAAGAAATCCTATCCTTATCATAATTATAAACAGTCCAGCTGTCTATTTTCCATCCTTTTGGCAAGAACTCAACAAAATCAAAAACACCAATATTTTTATCAGATTTCAGTTCAATGGAAACATTTATTGTATTTTCATATTCAACTGAAAGAGGCATCTCTTTTCTAACATTAACTTTTGCAAAAGCTACTGAGAACAAAAACAAAAACATGATTGCAAATACAAAAGCTCTTTTCATGCTAATAGAAAGAATTCTTTGTCTTATATATTTTTTTAAGTGTGGGGGGAGGGACTTTCACAACCTTTCTTTCCCCAGGCTTTCTTTCTAAGAAAGGCTGGTTTGAACCCCCGACCACCTGGTCATGAGCCAGGCATTCTACCAGACTAAACTACCCCCACACAAAATAGATTTTGCTTACAGCATTTATAAGTGTTATTATAACCTAACAATTTTTGCATTTATTTCTTTATTTATTTCTAAAACTGCATAAGAATTAAATGGTGCATAAATAGTGTCATTTGGTGAGCCAGGATTTATAAAAAGAATGCCACCTATTTCTTTGCAAATCGGATGATGAGAATGTCCAAAGATTATTATATCAAGTTTTCCATATTTTTCTGTTAAAAATTTTTTCACACCTTCAACAATTTCCTTTGGATTGCCAAAACCATGACACACGCCAATTCTTTTGTTTTTTATTTTAAGTAAAAGAGTTTCTGGTAAAACATCTCTTATTTCTTGCGGGTCACAATTCCCATAAACTGCTTTAAATTTGTCTTTGCCTATTTCTTTTTCTAACATTTGTAAAACAGAGATATCTGTAAAATCTCCAGTAAAAATAACTAAATCACATTTCTTTGCTTCTTCTATAACAGTCTTTGGAATTTCTTTATACCTATGCGGAACATGCGTGTCTCCAAATATTAAGATTTTCATATTAGAATTTATACCCTATTTTCCTTAAAAATTCTTTTCTTTCTTTTATTTTTTCTTCATCTTCGATTCCTTTTGGCTTTAATCCATCAATTACACCTAAGATTCCGCGTCCTTGCTCTGTTTCTGCAATTACAACCTCAACAGGATTTGCAGTTGCTGTAAAAATTCTGCAAACTTCTGGAACCATTTTTATTGCATTTAAAACATTAATTGGAAACCCATTTCTTAAGAAAACAATGAACGTGTGTCCTGCTCCTATTTTTAGTGCTTGCTCTGCTGCAGCTTTTTCTAACTCTTCATCATTTCCAGCATGCCTTATTAAACAATCTTGAGATGCTTCTACAAAACCAATTCCAAATTTCATATTTGGATTTGAATTAACAATAGCTTCATACAAATCCTCAACAGATTTTATAAAATGTGTTTGTCCAAGGATTAAATTCGTATCTTTTGGAGCCTGTATTTTAATAACTTTGATTTCCATAATATCACCTTAAGAAAAAAAGAAAAGCATCTTTTTAAACTTTTAATTATGTGATGAGTTAAGATACACAAACAAAACAAGATGCAGAAGTTCTTTAACAACTTCTCCATCTTTAAAAAATGGTTCAACCTCTATTGTCGTATCCGGAGTATTATGGATGTATGGGCTTAAAATTTCTTCTATGTGGGATTTAACATTTTTGATATGTTCCTTATCAACAGAATTTGGTGGATTTAACATTATCCCATTGTAAGTAAAAACATTATAGTTTCCAAGCTTAAATGTATTTGTTTTCTCTCTATCACAAAGAGAAGTAATATAAACAATCGCATTTTTTAAGGAATTTATTTCCAATTCTTCATCTTTGAATAAATGTTTAATCCTCATAATCATGAAGTATATTGCTAAGTTGTGCAACAAGCTCTTCAAACCCATGATTTTTTAATTCGTTAATTAATTCACTAAATTCTTTTTCTCCAACTGCTCCTTTTAAAAATATAACATCAGTTAAATGTTTGTCTTTTTTATCTTTTCTATATGCAGCAAGCTTTAATCCAAGCCACAACCATTCTTTTGGAAAATAAACATTAAATTCTTCTTCTTTTTCCAAGTTTTGCTTATCGCGTAAGAAATCAACCAACCTTCCATAATTTTTCGGACATAAATCAACTAAGACATTAAATGGTATAAACTCAAAATAAGAATCATTATCATACCCAAGAATATCAACAGGTTGATAATAACTTCCCTCAGAAGTCATCTTCAAGTTTTTCTTTTCTCCCATATAATTAAATAACAACCTTTCCATAGATTCATCAACTAAGAAATCAATATCACCAGTTTCCCTTATTTTATCAAGATTTATTCCTCTCTTTTTAATGTAATAAGGAAGGGCAAAACTGCCAAAGACAATTGGCTCTGCATTCATGTACATTTTGTTAAACTTATCCAGCAATTTTATAAGATTTTGATAACTAACGCTTACAGCCATGTTATTAAAAAGTAAAATATCATTTATAAACGTTTCTATTAGTAAGTAGTGACATATGGACCTGCCGGGATTTGAACCCGGAGCCTCTCGCATGCCAAGCGAGCGCGCTACCATTGCGCCACAGGCCCATTAGAAAAGTTAAAGGGCCCGACGGGATTTGAACCCGCGACCTGTTGGTATCGCTCTTCCCTTTCAACTAACTGAAAGGGATTGTTAAGAGCCAACCGCTCTGCCAGGCTTTGCCAGCCTTTCCGCTTTGCGCGTTAGCGGAAAGGGTTTGAGCTACGGGCCCACATGTATTTGTGTTTATTCTAATTTTAAAAATGTTTTCTTTATCAGAATCTATGCTTCCATACCTCCCTTGGATGCTGGAGTGAATGAGAACCCGCTGGAGGTTCTCATGCTGGAGGTTCCTATGGTTGCTGGAGGTAATAGGAACCCGCTGGAGGTTCCTATGGTTGCTGGAGGTAATAGGAACCCGCTGG
>JAGGWW010000023.1 GCA_021163365.1 Nanobdellota archaeon | reverse complement strand
GGTGCTGATAAAAAGGTTGTTGTGGGAGCAGTTTTATCAAGTGCTGCATATGTTGTTTTGGTTGTTTCAACGTTTCCAGCATTGTCAGTTGAGTTATATTCTATTGTGTGGTTTCCTTCAGTGGTTATGGAAATGGTGGTTCCAGTTTGCCATGAACCACCATCGATTCTATATGATGTTGATGCACATCCAGAGGTTGCATCACTACATGTTAAAGTAACTGTGAAATCTGCATTTTGCCAGCCACTTGGAGCATCATCTGAGGTTGTGGGAGGAGTATTATCAACAGTAACACTTCTAGTTGCTAATTGGTTTGTGTTATCTAAAGTGTCGTTAGCAGTTGCATTAAAAGTGTGCACACCATCTGAATAAGTGGTTGTGTCCCATGAATATTCACAAGGGGATGTGGTGCATGATTTAACTAAATTACCATCTATAAATATAGAAATAGTATCTAAACCAACCAAACTATCATTGGCAGTTACATTTATAGTTTGTGTTCCAGCCACATATGTGTCATTATCTGGTGTTGGAGATACATAATTCATGCTTGGCGGAGTATTATCAATTGTTATTCCTGTATTGTTATCTGATAAGGTAACTGTTGCATTTTTTACAGTTACATTAAATATGTTTCCAGTTGAATCTGGAAGGGAGGTAGTATCATAAGAACATGTAAATGTGCTTCCAGCAGTTGTGTTTTGACAAATTTGTACCCATGAGGAAGAAGATGAGTTCCACCAATAGAATGTGGCATTGTCAGCTGTTCCAGTTACAGATGCAGTGAACGTGTATGTTCCGCTTATATTTGCATTATCTGCTGGAGCATCTAAAGATACTGCTGTTAAAGCTGCAGATACAATGCCAATTAATAGAGCTGACGCTAAGAGTGTCATAGTTATAGCAAGAATCACCTTAAGTTTTGAAGAAGCTTTATAATTTAATCTAAATAGCTTTGATACCATTTTTGCCTACCTCCCTTAAAATCTCAATCAAGAGATTATTTAAAAACTTATTTACTCTCTACTGAGGGATAATTAAATTAATAGAAAACTTTACAAATTACAAGAAATTTCAAAAAGTTATGCTTGATATTAAGCTTTTTAGAGAAAATCCAGAAATAATAAAAGAATCTGAAAAAAAGAGATTTAAAGATACAAGTATTGTTGACAAGGTAATTGAATACGACAGAAAATGGAGAGAAACAATAGCAGAATTGCAGGAGTTGAAACATAAGCAAAATGTTGTTTCAAAAGAAATAATTGAATTAAAAAAGAAAGGGGATAGTGCTGAGAAAAAAATAAATCTAATGAAAAATCTAACAAATGAAATTGCAATTCTTGAAGAAAAAGCAAGGGAGTTCTTAAGAAAAAGAGACGAATATAGATATAAAGTAGGGAATATATTGCATGAAAGCGTGCCTATTGCTAAAACAGAAGAAGGTAATGTAACTGTTAGAAAATGGGGTGAAATACCAAAGTTTGATTTTACTCCAAAATCTCATGCAGACTTAGTTATTGATTTAGATATTGCTGATATTCAAAGAGCTGCAAAAGTTGTTGGCTCAAGATTTTATTATCTTAAAAATGAAGGGGTTTTGTTAAATCTTGCACTCATAAACTATGCTTTTGACATATTAATAAAAGAAGGATTTAAACCACTATGGGTTCCTTTTTTACTAAGAAAGGATTTCATGAAATGGGCTGCTGAGCTTGGAGATTTTGAAGAACAACTTTATGAAATAAAAGATGAAAACTGGTATCTAATTGCTACAGCAGAGCAACCAATAGCATCATATCATGCTGGAGAAGTTTTAGATGAAAAGGAATTACCAATAAAATATGTTGGATTTTCAACAAACTTTAGAAGGGAAGCTGGAAGTCATGGGAAAGATACAAAGGGCATTTTTAGAGTTCACCAATTTGATAAGGTGGAGCAATATGTTATTTGCAAACCAGAAGAATCTTGGGATTGGCATGAAAAAATCATAAGAATAACAGAAAAAATATTTCAAGGGCTTGAAATACCATATAGAATTGTTAACATTGCAAGTGGGGAAATGAATGACAATGGTGCAAAAAAATATGACTTAGAAGCATGGTTCCCAAGCCAAAACAAATATAGAGAATTGGCTTCTGCAACAAACACAACAGATTATCAAGCTAGAAAATTAAATATTAAATTCGGTAAACTTGGTGGCGAAAAAGAATATGTTCATACTTTAAACAGCACAGCAATTGCAACTCAAAGAACAATATGTGCTTTAATTGAAAACCATCAACAAAAAGATGGAAGTGTTAAAATACCAAAAGCTCTTTGGAATTATTTAAACTTTAAAGAATTGGTGCCAAAAAATGCGTAAAGGTGCTTTTTCAGAAGTTTTTGTAATAGTCCTATTAATTGTTGTGTTAGCTGTTGTTATAGCTTTGTGGTTGCTTTGGGCATCAAAGGGAAAAATTCTAGGAGAAAAACTTGAAGATTTATTTATCTTTAGATAGTTTTAAAAAAGCATTTTTTCTAAATCATATCATGAAATATGTTCCAGATACATCAGCAATCATAGATGGTGTACTCTCTAAGATGATAGAAGAAGGAAAAATAAAAGAAGCAGAAATAATTATTCATAATGCTGTTCTTGCAGAACTTGAAGCACAAGCAAACAAAGGAAAAGAAGTTGGATTCCTTGGGCTTGAAGAACTTAAGAAGCTTTATGAGATTTCACAAAAAAACAAGAAAATAATATTAAGGTATGTTGGAGAAAGGCCTGGAGAATTTGAAATAAAGTATGCAAAATCTGGAGAAATTGATGCAATGATTAGAGAGCTTGCATTAAAAGAAAATGCAATTTTAATAACACTTGATAAAGTTGATGCTGAAGCAGCTGAGGCTCAAGGAATAGAAGTTATGTTTATTGAAACAGAAACATTAGAGGAGAAGCCTCTTTCTTTTGAGAAATACTTTGACAACAAAACAATGTCAATACATTTAAGGGAAGGGATGCCCCCAATTGCAAAAAAAGGAGAACCAGGAAATTGGAAAATGGTAAAAATTGGAAAAAAAATACTTGAAAAAGAAGAGATAAGTGAAATAGCAAAAGAAATTGTTGAGGTTGGCAGAGCTTTCCTTCCAGGCTCTTTTATTGAAACAGAGAGAAAAGGAAGCATAATAGCACAAATAAGAAATTATAGAATTGTTATAGTAAAACCTCCTTTCTCAGATGGTTGGGAAATAACAATAGTTAGGCCCATCAAGAAATTAACATTAAATGACTATAAACTGCCAAAGAAACTTATGGAAAGATTTGAGACAAGAGCATCTGGAATATTGATATCTGGTGCTCCAGGGCATGGGAAATCAACATTTGCTGAAGCACTTGCAGAGTTTTACATGAAAAAAGAAAAAATTGTTAAAACAGTAGAAGCTCCAAGAGACTTAAGATTGCCAAACGAAATAACACAATATTCAAAAGCGTTAGGTAGTATGGATGAAATAAGGGATGTTTTGCTTTTAAGCAGGCCAGACTACACAATATTTGATGAAATGAGGAATAACCAAGACTTTTTACTTTATGCTGATTTGCGTTTAGCTGGTGTGGGAATGATTGGTGTTGTTCATGCAACTTCACCAATAGATTCTATTCAAAGATTTGTAAAAAGAGTAGAGCTTGGGATGATTCCTTCTATTGTTGACACAGTTATATTCATTGAAAATGGAAAGGTTGCAAAAGTATACTCTGTTAACATGGCTGTAAAAGTTCCTCATGGAATGACGGAGAGCGACTTAGCAAGACCTGTTGTTGAAATAAGAGAGTTCTTTACTAATGAAATAGAATATGAGATATATACTTTCGGAGAAGAAACAGTTGTTATTCCTGTGACACCAAGAGAAGACATAATAAAGAAAATTAAAAGAGAGTTAAGGATGGATGTGGAAATAAGAATTGAAAATGGTGTTGTCTTCATTTATGCAAAGAAAAAGCAAATCAAAAAAATAATTGG